>NZ_ASJR01000012.1 GCF_000474745.1 Chitinivibrio alkaliphilus ACht1
TTAATATCGATGATGCTTTTGTGCGTCTGCGTATCCCACCGTGGTAAGCCGCGTACATCATTTTTGCGTATTGAATAGCTGCTTGTCGTGCGTGCTTTCATCGATATTGTGTCAGGGATAAACGGTTTCTTATGATGTTCTAATAAAAGATCTGATGTAAACCCTTGAGGGTTTGAGATATTAGTAGATAGGATATATCTGTGTAAATCAAGGGTGTCAAAACGTATTGAGTCTGCAAAAGGGAGTGCTATTTGGTCAAATATTGAGTCAGGAAGATGCCGGTCATGAAGCATGCCCTCTTGCACTAGTTGACCATTGAGGGAGTATGATATATCAGCAGCATAAAGGGTATCATCCCCAGAGAATGCAAGACGCCACTTCAAAGAGGTCTTTTCATTTGACATAATAAAATCTTTAGTATGAAGGGAAAAGGAATCTTTTTCTCCCGGTTTAATTACATCCATGGATTCGGCAAATGTTTGGAATGTGTCAGAATAATGCCTTGTTTCTACTATAAGGGAAATTGAAACAAGTTGCGCAGCAGTTGATTTGTTTTTGACGTGTATCTTTATTGGTGGGGTTTCAAAACAAAAGCGCGCATATTCAAATTCCTTTGTATGAAAGGGGATGGAAAATTCAGAAATCTTGAGATCTTCATGGTTCTCAAGGTTTGCTGAGTCGGCAGCAAAGAAGTTTTGGACTTCATCCAACCCTCTCAGTTCAATTGCTTCGGTATATATTTCATGCGTTGTATGTGCCTCAGTAAGATATTGGCGAAGATCAAAAGACCCGGTAAAAGTGTCTTGGTGTTGAAGAGTTACTTGTTCGCCGGTGTCTATGATTTTTGTATTAGTATGAGATACGTCTTGATAAAATTCTGTAATTATGGAGTCAGATTTTTGAGAAATGAAAATAGAATCTTCTATGAGGGGCATTGTGCCAGAGAACTCCCAAAACACCGCATCTTCTTCGGTTGGGAGGGAGCATGAGAAAGCAAATAAGGTCACAATAAAAGAAAAGAATAACCTACTATAAGTATATCGCAAGAACGGACCCCCAAAGAATGTGTGTTCGCAAAAGATACAATTTACGTAGTTGTTTTGTCAAAAAAGTTTGCAAAATCCCAATAAGTGGTTGTGATTAATACATAGTCATTGATATTTTTATGAGAGCGAGAAATATACCTATGTAGTGTTATCAACATTGGTATGTTTTGTGATTCCAAGATTATGTTGAACAAATAAGAGGGGGTGTTGCTCACGGGTGAGCTACAATGTGTTCATATCAGAATGTTTTGTGAGTTCTGGAAATCCTGTTTTATCTACTGTGTCTTGAACCGTTTGAAGACAAACTGAGGTATTTACCAAACAGTCAGCGTGTATCGTCTGCTATATCAGTTCTTATGGAATGATGGTATGTGTTTTATGTATCTTCTACTCCAATATAAAAAATTTTGTAGACACAAAAAAAGGAGATCCGAAAGGATCTCCCTATATTTCACTATGGAAATAGAATTCTTAGCTCCAGCTTTCAGCCCGAGGTCTACGGGGACGAGCCACGTTAACCTTAAGAGGACGTCCGTCTAGTTCTTGATCGTTAAGGGCGTCAATTGCTGCTTGTCCTTCGTCATCATTCGGCATTTCTACAAATCCAAAACCCTTTGAACGTCCAGACTCTCTGTCTGTGATGATTTTGGCTGATTCAACTTCGCCATATGCCATGAATGCATCGCGAAGGTCTTCGTCTTTAACACCCCAAGAGATGTTACCAACATAAATATTCATACGTAAACTCCTGAAACGTACCGTTTGTAAAAAAAATTACACAGGCACACGCTCTATCACGGTACAATACATCGCGTATACCTCTTTGCGATCCTTCGGTGAATATGTTCGTTTTGGATTTTGAATAATGATCTAGCAAAACATACGTACCATCCAGACACAACTAATATACTCTACGGATGTACAAAGAGATCTTTTTATTTAAAAAAGGTGTTTTTTATTTTCCTCGCTGTCATGTCCCTTGCCGCCGGTGAAAAGCAAGAACAGAGCACCGCAGACTCCCCCAATAATATGAGCTATTTGAGAAATGCCATCTGTTTGGAATGCGCGAAGCCCCTCTCCTCCAATGAATATGAGAAAGACGAGTATGAATGAGAGAGGAATGCTTCCTTTCTTAAGATTTACTGCAGAGACGAGGATGATGTAGAGAAGAACGATTCCGCTTGCCCCATTAATAGCCCCACGGAACAAAAGCAGTTGTATCAAGGAGCTGCTCAGCGCTGTGAGTAGCAGTGCTCCTAAGATCTTCTTTTCTCCATATCGTGCTTCAAGTACGGGGCCAAGCAGGAGGATGACAAAAAGATTGCCTAAGAGGTGTTCGTAGTCTGCATGCCCAATACTATGACTAAAAAGGCGGAGATACTCCCAAGGGTCGTTCCAGGTCATGCTTCCGCTTCTCGAAAAAAACTGGAGGGTTAGGCCGAGTTGGAAATTTGTTTCCACGACCTGCACAATAAATGCTGTTATGGCAAATACGAGAGTTACAGGGGAGTCAAAGGAGATCTTTATGGCACGTTTCATGGGTCCTCCAAGGGGTATGTGGTATAAAACAATATAGAAATAATTTTATTCCTATGCCAGGGTGATGTGTATTTTCTTTTTCTCGTGAGAAAATTATTGAAAGTAAGTGTGCAGCCGTGCTGCATTACATATTTTACTAAGCAATGGCAGTATTTACAATCAGGAGTTTTTGATGTCAAACAGACGGGAAGTTGCAGCACATATTGATAAGTCCCGCCCCGGACATGTGCGAGAGGTTGAACGGGTTTCCACCTATTATGGCAGCAATACGTTCTCCGAGGATAAAATGCGTAAGCGCGTTCCGGAGAAAGTATTTACGGCGTTTAAGGAGTGGCAGAACGGCGGCGAACAGATCTGTTCCGCCTTTGCAGATCAAATAGCCCAAGCTATGATGGAATGGGCCCTTGAAAAAGGAGCAACATCCTATACTCACTGGTTTCAGCCAATGACCGGACTTACGGCAGAAAAACACGACAGTTTTATTTCGCGTAATGGCAAAGCACAGGTGATTGAGCAGTTTTCTGGAAAGAATCTTATTCTAAGTGAACCCGATGCCTCTTCACTTCCTTCGGGAGGCTTGCGTACAACCTTTGAAGCCCGTGGATATACTGCGTGGGATCCTTCTTCCCCTGCGTTTATACGAGAAGTTGAGTTTGGTAAAACTCTCTGTATACCCAGTATTTTTGTGTCATATAATGGAGAGGCCCTCGATAAAAAGCTTCCCTTATTACGGAGTGAGAAGGCCGTGACCCAAGCAGCAGAGCGGCTCTTGCGGATTTTCTCTAAAGATGATGTCTCGGTAAAAACGACCTGTGGTGCTGAGCAGGAATTCTTCCTTATTGATGAAGGGTATTACCGTCTTCGCCCAGATCTTCAGCTCACGGGAAGAACACTCCTCGGAGCTCCTTCTGCCAAGGGGCAACAGCTGGAAGATCAATATTTTGGTTCTATTAAAGATCGCGTTCTGAATTTTATGAACGATGTCGAGAAAGAAGCGTATAAACTCGGTATTCCCATAACCACGCGTCATAACGAAGTTGCACCAAGTCAGTTTGAATTTGCTCCGATTTTTGAAGACTCTGCCCTTGCAGCAGACCATAATCAGTTACTCATGGATATCCTGAAAAAAATTGCACGGAAGCATCGTCTCGTCTGTCTGCTGCACGAAAAACCCTTTGCGGGCGTAAATGGGAGCGGTAAGCACATTAACTGGTCTTTGGCTGATAGCCGCGGTGGAAATCTCTTAAACCCCGGTTCAACTCCCCACGATAATATTCAGTTTCTTACCTTGCTTACAGGGATTATCTCTGCGGTGTATACGCATGGTGATATTCTGCGTGCTTCGGTGGCTTCTGCTGGTAATACGCATCGCTTGGGTGCAAACGAGGCACCGCCGGCAATTATGAGCATTTTTCTTGGAAGTCAATTGAGTAATATTGTTGATGCGATTGTGAATGGCCGCCCTGTGGGTGCAGATGATGATAATCGCATGTCAACGGGAATTTCCTTTATTCCTGATATAGAACGGGATCAAACGGATCGTAATCGGACATCTCCCTTTGCCTTTACCGGCGCAAAATTTGAGTTTCGAGCTGTGGGGAGTGAAATGAATATCTCCACCCCTCTTATGGTTATTAATACCATTGTTGCTGAGGGGTTTGATGCTCTTTCCGATGCACTTGAAGCGGCTGGGGAAAATCTTTCGGTTACAGCTATCACAGCGGTGCTTCAGAAGTTTCTCCAGGAAAGTAAGGATATCCTCTTTGAAGGGGATAATTATTCCCGTGAGTGGGAGGAAGAGGCGGCACGACGCAATTTGCCCAATGTGGTTTCCACGGCAAAAGCCCTTGAGGCATATATCTCGAAAAAAACCATTTCCCTGTTTGAACGCTATGAAGTTTTGAATTCCAGTGAGCTTCACGCCCGGTATATGATTTGGCTTGAGCTCTATAACAATCTGCTTGTTATTGAAGCAGAAACCCTTGAAGAACTTGTTCAGACTGAGGTGCTCCCCACAGCATATAAATTTCAGCGGGAAGTGGGAGAATCGCTCCGCGTACTGCGCGATATGGATCAGGATGACTCTATTCCACTCCCAATTCATGCTGTTGAAGATCGTATTGAGATGTTTGCTCATATTACGGAAGACATTTACATCGTGCGCAAACATATTCATAAACTCCGCGATATGTTGAAGATTATTTCTAAAAAAAGTGATCAAGCAGAGCGTGCCGATTATTTAACCAATGATTTAACGCCGCATTTTGAGCATATCCGTAAACATGTTGATCATCTTGAATCCACCATTGCCGATGATCTTTGGGAGTTACCCAAATACCGAGAGATGCTATTTAATTTATAGCCTGAAAAGCATATTGCTTTGGGGAGAAGATCTTTCTCCCCTTTTTTGTATTTTCAATATATACTTATTGTATTTTAAGAAAATGCTAAAAAGGTAGGGTGGTATCGTCATAGAGTTTCCGCAAAAGTGTACCGCATCGTGGCTTGAAGAGAATGCACATTTGTGCAAGCTTCATGACGAGGATGTGTTCCTTGATTTTTCTCAGACGAACCGTATTGATACGGCCGGCCTTGCCTTTGTACGAGTCTTATCTCAGAATGGGTGTCGAGTACGTGTGCGCAACGCCGGAGAAGAGGTGCGCCCCGCCCTTGAGCGTATGGAGCGGCATTGGCAAGAAAATGACATAGCGGTTTCGCACGCACAGGCCTTTTCAGAACGTGTATTTCAAAGTGTACGCGCCTTTTTCCATGAGCTTCCGGCAGTATTCTCTATTCTTGTGGAGATGCTCTATTGGGGAAGTGTGGGTATGTTGTTTCGACGGAATTATCGCAAGGGTGTGCTGTGGGAACAGATGTATCAGTTGGGGTACAAGGCAACATCCATCGTCATAGCTCTTACATTTTTAATCGGTATTGCCGTGGCTGCTCAATCAATTATACAGATGGAGAAGTTCGGTGCGAGTGTATACACGATGTCCTTAGTTGTCATGGGTATGGTGCGTGAACTGGGGCCGCTCATGGTGGCTATTATTTTTGCCGGAAGAACCGGGAGCGCCATTACAGCAGAGATCGCCACCATGTCAGTGCAGGAGGAGATTGATGCGTTACAAACCATGGGGATTAATCATATTCAGTTTATTGTTGTCCCAAAATTTTGGGCTGCCACGATAACTATACCCTTTTTGACTATTTTAGGAACAGCCTTCGGAATTCTTGGCGGTGCGGTTATTGCCCGCTGGTTGGGCGGGCAGTCGTGGAGCTTTATTTACACAGAATTTCAAAAATCTCTTATTTTTCGTGATATTCTGATTAGTCTCATTAAATCCTTTGTCTTTGCGTGGTTGGTTGTATGGGTCGCCTCATATTACGGCTTTACCGTGCGGGGTGGGGCTGAAGAAGTGGGTAAGAAAACCACCGCTTCGGTGGTTGCTTCGCTCTTTGTTATCATTATTGCCGATGCGCTATTTTCCTTTGTGTATGAGATGTTTTAATATGAATACAGTGATTGAAGTACAGAACTTACGCGCACAATACGGTGACACTGTGGTACTGCATAATGTGTCGACAACAATTTATGAGTCGGAAATTAAGGTTATTTTAGGCACCTCGGGTTGCGGAAAGACAACCTTTTTAAAAAATACCATCGGCTTAATTCAACCTGCAAGCGGGACCGTTCGTATTTTCGGCAAGGAGATGGGAGAGCTTGATGAAAAACCAACAGAAAAAATCCTTCGAAATATTGGGATGATGTATCAATATGGGGCACTTCTCGGATCGTTGCGTGTGTGTGACAATGTCGCTTTACCCTTACGCATGCATACACGCCTTCCTGAAGCGGTAATTTCAGAGATTGTTCGTGTAAAACTGGAGCAGGTTTCTCTGGGAAGAGCATATAATCTTTTTCCAGATGAGCTTTCGGGGGGGATGCGTAAACGTGTTGCCATTGCGCGGGCCCTGGTGATGGATCCGCCCATTCTTTTTTGCGATGAGCCTTCTGCGGGGCTTGATCCTGTTACGGCTCGCGGTCTTGATGAACTTCTTCTACAGATGAAGGAGGAGTTGCAAATAACTATTGTGGTTATTACCCATGAGACAGAGTCGATTCGTCGAATTGCAGACTCAATCCTTTTTTTAGAACGGGGACGAGCTGTCTATGACGGTTCATTGACCGAGGCACTCGCCATGAATGAAGGGCCGGTGCGGGATTTCTTCGATACGAAATATACCGCAGGAAACACCGGCACACAGAAAAAACAACCGCTTTTTACCTTTGAGGGGTATAATCTATGGCCATAACAGCACTCCAGAAAATGCGACTGATACTTTTCATTGTTCTCATGGGTATCGTCGCCCTTGTATTTATCGGAATAGCCCTCGGTTCACGGTTTGTGACAGATTATACCACATACTACGCCTATTTTGAAGGGGAGTCACTTTCGGGGCTTTCCCGGGGGGCATCGCTCCAGTTTTATGGAATTCCCATTGGGTATATTGAGGATATCTCCTATAATGTGGAAGATCTTTCCCGCTTAAAGGTTGAGATTAAGGTACAGGAAGACTTTCCTGTTCGATCTGACATGAAAGCACAGACCGTGGTGGAGGGGATCACAGGCAAAAAACATGTAAATCTGGTGGGGGGGAGTGACCCTTCAGCCACACGATTATCTCCGGGGGAATATATCCCAACAGAACAGTCGATTATGTCTCTGTTTACAAATCATGCTGAGGAGCTTCTTGAGCAGGTGAATGTTACTGTGGGGAACATTAATGAGGTTATAACAAATATAGAACGCCTCACAGGAGATGAGTCGGCCGTAGTAAATATCCTAAAAAACACAGAGGAGATTACCATGGCAATTAATACAGTCACCGATTCTGTGGGGGCTATGGCGCGTTCTATACAGAGTACTCTCGCCCATACAGAGGAGATTGCCATGAAGGTTGATGCCATGGTTGGAACTGTGACAGAAGAAACAGATATTGCTGGACTAATGAATAATGTGGACGGTGCACTTGTGGCAATGCGTGATGTGGCGGAGAAATTTTCCATGACGGCAGAGCAAAGCCGCGAGGATATTTCTGAAATAACCCGTTCTTTCCGTGATGCCTCGGTAAATATTAATATCCTCTCACAACAGTTGCGGGATAATCCCTCTCTCATACTGCGTGGAAGAAATATTCAACGACGGGAGATTAACTGATGAAACGTATTGCCATATCTTTCTGTGTCTTTCTTCTTTATGCGGGGTGTGCACGCACATTTCAGCAAGAGTTTTTTATTTTAAACTATCGTCCGCAGCCTCTTGTGGATCGAAATAGTGAAGCCCCTTATCCCTTTTTATTGCGTATTCGACGGTTTGATGTTGAGAAGATTTATCAAACACACAATATTGTGTACCGGAAAAGTCCGTATCAATTGCAGTATTACGGTTTTCGTCACTGGGCGGTGCACCCTTCCGATATGATGACCGACCTGCTTACATCTCATATTACGGCTATTAATTTGGTAAATCAGGTGGTACATCGCTTTGATGATGCAGAGAGAATGGCAGATTATGAGCTTTCCGGTCGGGTCGAAGCGATTGAAGAGTATAATAGTGAAGATGTCTGGTTTGCTTATTTAAAATACCATATTCGAGTGAAGCGTATCTCCGATGGAAAAACCATTTATTCACGGCATTTTGATTTGCGCAAACGAGCTCCTGAAAAGACACCGGAGTCTGTGGTTCGTACTATGTCGCAAATTGCAGATTATACCTTTACCCGCCTCATGGAAGATCTTGACGATCTTTTTTGGGAAGAGTATCAGAGCCTTGATCGTGAGGAGAGCTGATGAAAACGATTGTCCTTTTCCTGTATCTTTTGTATTTCAGTACAGGAGGTATAGCAGATGAGCTTCCCGGAGAAGAACTTGACCCAGATCGATTTTTTCGTCATATCAGTAGCTCTGTGGAGATGGGGAGTGAGAAGGATGATACGTCTCGAACTCCGCGTGAGCCCCGTGCCCTGCCTCGTTTAAAATGGCTTGATTCAGTGTCTCAGACGTGGGAAGCGCCTCCTCTTTCTGAACAGATTTCAAATGATACCACGGCAATTCGCATTGGTATGGGCGCTATATTTGTGCCTTCCATGAGCAAAAGTCCTGAGGATGAGCCCGAAGTATACATTCTGGATGAGTCCGGTGAGGTGGTCGTTTCTGGCACAACGGGTCGAGGGTATAACCTTGAGCCGGGAACCTATTCTGTAGGAGTGGGTAATATCCCCAAGCGCCCGCTTATTGAGGATGTGGTTGTAGAAGAATCTAAAATGATTCCGGTTATGCCATCATGGGGCGGGGTTCGCTTTGAGGTGATTAATAAAGATGGTACACCAATACGAGGTGAGTATGACATGGCGCGTATGGACCCTATGACTCATTTGGGGCGTGGCCGGGGTCGTGATATAACCCTTGCAGAAGGTCTCTCCGTATGGCTTTTACAACCGGGAACATACAAGGTTGTCTCGCCAGGTATGAGCTTTAACACAATTACAAATTTCATTACCTTTCGTGTCAAACCCGGTGAGTTTATGAATTATACTCTCGTGCAGGAAGAAGCAACATCAACCATTGTCGGAGGTGGGATTCTCGGCACAGGAGACCGTGATGATACGAGGTCTGCCTGGCGCCACTCTCTTAATTTCGGGGGAAGCGCCGATTTAAGCCAGACGAATAATCATCTTCGTGATAGTGTTCATACCAGCCTTGGTTTGTCTCTTATTTTCTACGATCGTAGTTATTATACAAGTGAACAGATCACCTTGGATAATCTCTTAAAATTTGATGTGTCCTTAGCTGTGAATCGAGATGAACTTGATAATCTTACCTTGACCACGGTCCTCGATGAAATGCGTTTCAACACCATCTTTACGTATAAACTCTACGAGCGTTTCGGCCCGTATGGTCGTGGAGAATATGTCTCTGGATTTGTACCATCCCGTGTGTATGCCAACAATGATGGGCGTGATGCTGACGAAAAGCATTTCTTTCTCCTCTATGATGAGCGTTTTGACACCCTTGATACGGTGGAGCCACGAGAAATAGACAGTCTTTCTGAAAGTTATCAGAGTAAGCCTGCGTTTTCCCCTTTGACAATTCAAGGGGGCATTGGAGGAAATGTTCAATTGTTTCGAACTCCCGTTATCAATACGCGGGTGCTTACGGGGTTTGGTATTACCTATGAACGCCGATGGGATGAGTTAGGAACACTTTCTGACACGGAATATGAGGTACTTGATTCGTCCAGCACCTTTTATGAACAATATTTAGATAGAACTCCCCATACCATCCTCTATAATATTGATACAGAACGGTTTAATACCGGTCCTGAAGTTATGTTACAAAACACCTTGAATCTGGGAGCGGTGGCATCGGTGACCACGGAGTTTCGTGCCTTTGCTCCGGTTGATCGTTTTCGACGTCCGGATATTACCTTGAGCAATTTATTCAGTTTGCACTTATTGGGAAATCTTGTTCTTGATTATGACTACACGTATCGCCGTGTTCGGGCTGATGAAGAAGAGTTACGAACTCGCTTTTCCCGACATCGGGTTCTACTCAGATTTTCTCTTTCTCGGTAGAAGCTGAAAAAATATATATTGGTTGTACAGATTATCTCCTGCGGCAAGGATGTTCTGAGCTTAGGGAGTACTCATTAATACTACTGCCGCAGGTTGTATAAGGGTACACCTTTTTTTGGAGTAGCATGTATGGGTAGAGTAAAAGAGTGGGTTGATCAGGTTATTCGGCCTGAAGAGATATCCCGATATTTAGAATCAGACGGTAACGATTTTATCCGCGATACAGAAATTGAGCAAACCCTTAGGGAAAATGCTTCGCCGGATCCGGCCTATATCCGTGATATTATCGCCAAATCAAAATCCCTGGAAACCTTATTACCTCGGGAGACAGCAGCCCTCCTCAATGTAACCGACCCGGAACTCATTGAAGAAATGAAAGAAGCTGCCATGGCCATCAAGCGCCATGTTTATGATAATCGGGTTGTTACTTTTGCCCCTCTGTATATGTCCAGTACCTGTGTCAATAACTGTACCTACTGCTCATTTCGAGAAGAGAATGCAGACACGGTTCGCCGTGTATTGCGTTTAGACGAGGTTGAGCGAGAAATACAGACCCTTGCTGGTGAAATCGGGCATAAACGGCTTATTGTGGTTTACGGTGAACATCCAGATTCAGATGTTTCCTATATTGCAGAAACGGTGAAGGCCATTTATGGTGCAAAATACCCAACACGAAAAGGGTACGGGCAGATACGTCGAGTGAATATTAATGCCGCTCCCCTTTCTATTGCAGACCTTTCGACTCTGAAAGATGTTGGTATTGGTACCTACCAAGTGTTTCAAGAGACCTATCATCATGAAACGTATGCCCGTGTGCATCCCGCAAATACCTTGAAGGGAAATTATGCTTGGCGACTGTATGCCATGGATCGGGCCATGGAAGCTGGTATCGATGATGTCGGTATCGGGGCGCTCTTTGGTCTCTACAACTGGAAATTTGAAGTTATGGGACTTCTTGCGCACACCCGTCATTTAGAAGACCGTTATGGTGTTGGGCCACACACCATTAGTTTTCCCCGGTTAGAACCAGCCAATAATGCACCGGGAATTGCGGAAAGTTCCCCCTATCATGTGACAGATCATGAGTTTGTACGAGCAGTCTTAGCACTTCGGCTGTCTGTTCCTTACACAGGAATGATATTAACGGCTCGTGAAGATGCTGCTTTACGTGATGCGGTCATTCCTTTAGGGATCACCCAGACTGATGCCTCAACACGAATTGGCTTGGGGGCGTATGCGCAGAAAGATACAGCCCAAGAAGCACATCGGCAACAGTTTATTTTGGGTGATACCCGTTCCTTGGATGAAGTTGTGCGTGCCCTTGCCAAGCAGGGTATGATTACTTCTTTCTGTACAGCGGGATACCGTTGTGGGAGAACGGGGGAGAAGATTATGGATGCTTTGAAGAGTGGCCATGAAGGGCAGTTTTGTAAACTCAATGCGATTATCACGTATCGGGAATGGCTTGATGATTTTGGTTCAGAGGAAACGCGGCGTATTGCCGAGCCAATTATAAAAGAGGAAATACGCGAAGTGAAACGAAAGAATCCTGCCATGTATAAGGCTCTAATATCGTATTATGAAAAAACAAAAGAGGGTGCTCGGGATCTTTACTTTTAGAGTTTTCCCTCATAGATATGGTCTCCGGCTTGGTGGAGCTTTTGCTGCACATTTTCCAAGGTTGGCTGATTTGTCGTCAGAACCGGTATGTATTCGCCGAATTCCTTACGAAGACCTTGCATGATGCTCCCCACATTGGCGGCCTTAGTTACGGCATGTACCTGAATAGGGTTTGTTTTTGATGTAGGGTCAAGAAGCACGAGAAAGTTTGTAATGCGCTCATCTTTTTTAAGATAGTCTACCAAGGGGGATCGGGGGTGAGTGCTTTGGCATTCTTCCGACGGGGTAACTGTCTCTGTTACGGCAACTTCTCTTTGCCATATCGCAGAAGGGGAGATTTGTAACCGCGGGGAGGTGCGTCCGCAGGCACAGGGAGTTGTGGTAATTGCACCATGAACTCCTGTTTTACAGCGCAGAAGGGGGAACCCTTGTATACCAAAGGGGGTAATAACAATCTCGCCTGTCTCTCCTTCTGGTAAAAGAGCGCCTTCCGGAGAAACAATTTCAAAATACCCGAGTTCCGGATGGATGTGAAACCCCGTTTTCTCTGGGCATTGAGCGATAAAGGTTGAACAGAGCGGGAAGTGGATAATTTCTATAGCTGAGTCCCCGTGAAGTTGTTCATATTCTTTTCTCCATTTTAACGGAGCGAATATATCGTGAAGAACAATTGTGCGTAGTTTCTTCATGGGAAGATGTTGGGCATAGGCGTGGAGCGTCTGTGTTGTCCCGATAAAGGCATTTGCTGAAAATTGTTTTGCCAAGGCGATACTTTTCTGTGTGGGCTTCACGGAGAGACGCAGGGTGTTCGTATGAAGCGATTCCAAGGCTTTCATGGTTGAAATACCGAGAGAGTTTCCTTCTTCAATAGAGAGGGCTTGTAGGACACGATCTTCCTGTTCAATACCATTCATATGGAGAAAGAGCGAGAGGTCGTAGGCGCGCCGATCGACATCGGATGTGTCAAGCATGAGCAAGATGGGTGCTTTTTCTGCCTTGTGTTCTATACAGATTGATTCCCGTACCGAACCATACTGAGGATACTCTTGTTCCAGAAGTGTTACCGCCTCTGCATGGCTCATGCAGGGGAACTCTTCGGGGAGTGTTCCCTGTGCAAGGAACGAGCGCATTTTTGAGTTATGGGAATAGCGTTCCCGCATGTGGGTGATATGGTTTCCAAAGGCACGCATGCTCCGCTCTTGTATTTCATTGTACGAGAGGAGGTCCCAGGAGAAGTGTGGTTTAAATGTCATTGGCAGCCCTCATAGCAGGAGGTTTCTTTGGAGCAGTATATCATAAAAGAAGGCAAAGAGTGATGAAGAACTGTATTATTCAGAAAATAGTTTCTTCACACTGTCTATGAGTTGTTGTTTGCCAAAGGGTTTTGTGATATAGGCATCGGCACGCATGACATGAAGCCCTACTACGGCATCAAACTCTTCAGATTTTGCCGTAACAATTGCCACCGGTATTGTGGAAAAGTCGGGGTCACTCCGTAGTTTTTTATAGAGTTCCCATCCACTCATTTGGGGCATGGTGAGGTCAAGAAGAATCGCCTGAGGGTTGCATTTTCGTGCTTCTTCAAGTGCGTTCAGAGGATTACTTACAGAGTATACATCAAAGTTTTCCGTCTCAAGGACCATGGTCATGATCTCTGTAATATCTTCATCATCTTCCACAATGAGAATTCGCTTTTTTATCATAGACTAACCTCGCATATCTTCGTTAAAGAGCCAGCTCCAGTAGCGTACCGCTACGGGCAGTGAAAGTAGGGATGAAGCTCCTCGTATACCAAGGGCTATAAGATGAACACGTTCCATGCCGTCCACACCCTTTGCAAATATACTCAAGAGGGACGCTATTGTGATCAGGAAGGCGGAAAAATAGAATAGTTTATAATGTGGTTGTATCATCAGGGCTTCGCCAATACGGCGACTAAGGTAGGCGATTACAAAAAGAAGCGCCACAAAACTGAGATCAAGGAGGTATATCATATCCATAGTTACTTCCGAATCTGTTTCATGGTGTAATACAAGACAATGCCGTTCCAGAGTGAAAGAATGGCTCCCACGGCAAGTAAGAAGGAGGTTCCGTGTTGCGCAAGGGGGGTGCCTATGAAGTTAAGGGCCATGGCAGCAATAAGGCAGACCATGGCAATAAGGAAGCCACGGGTAAACGTTGCTGAATCCAGCTTCTTTTTATAAAATTGTGCGATCCCATACAGAAACCCCTGTATTCCTACAATAGAAAGAAGGTACAGGGACTCAAAGAGCAGGGGTAGTGTGAGTGTTTCCATGGGTACTACTTTTTTCCGAATACGTTCATGAAGGCTTCTTGCGGTTTTCGGTGGGTGATACCGCTCATAATCCCCTCATGGCCTTCAAAAGTCTCTTCGACTTCAATTCCCGTAGGGGTAATTGCATACTGGCGAATATCCTTGTCGTGTTGACTTCCGCGCATTTTTAAAATAAGTAAGGCTTTACGAATGGCACTTTCAACCTCAACGTAGCGAAGAAGAATATACGTATCAACCACAAAGGGGGTTTTGCTGGTGATGCTATTTGGAACCTGTCCCAGTAAGGCATCGTTTTCCTTCAAAAGAACTGAGGTAACCCCTTCTCTTTTAAGGGCGTTAATAAATCGCCGCTCAATATCGCGTACCTCATAATGGTCTCGCGTGAGATATTCAAAGTGGGTCATACTGTCTATGGCAACCCGTTTAACATCGTACTCTTCAATGAGGGAGACGAAATCTCCTTCAGGATTTTCAATTTCATGGAGGGTTGTTTCTGGATCTGAGAAGATGACCCGTAACATACCCTCTTTCTCAAGGGCTCGTAGATCCCAACCCAATTCAAGGGCGTCATGGTAGAATTGTTGCGGAAACTCCTCAAAGGTAATGATAAGACCCGGTTCATTGTATTTTACAATGCCATTATAGATAAACTGCATTGCCAAGGTTGTTTTTCCCGTCCCGGGTGCTCCTTCAATGAGATTTGCAGACCCCGCAATAAGACCACCGCTGATCATATTGTCAAAGGCTTGAATCCCTGTTTTTGCTCGGTGAGAACTCATTGGTGTGCCTCAAGGAGAAAGGTGATAATTGATTTATGTGCATGGAGGCGGTTTTCTGCCTCATCAAACACAATGGATCGTCCACTATCTATAATGTCTGCAGAGACTTCGTCTCCACGGTGAGCTGGGAGGCAGTGCGAGAAGAGAGCATGATCTGGCGCATGCTTCATGAGTTCTGCGTTTACTTGGTAGGGTGCAAAGATTGTGTTTCTGTCTTGAGCTTCATCTTCCTGTCCCATGCTGGCCCACACATCGGTATAGACAAGGTCGGCGTGAGATACTGCTTGAGTGGGAGAGGTGGTAAGGTGAATTTTTCCGCCACTTTGGCGACACAGAGATTGTGCTTTTTCCACGGCGGATTTTGGCGGCTCATAGCCGGGGGGAGTACAGATGGTTATTGTATGCCCAGTAAGGGCGGCATAAAACATGTGAGAGACGCAAACGTTATTTCCGTCACCGATGTATGCCATGTGTATGGTCTCACCCCGAAAGTGTTCCCGCAGAGTAAGCCCAAGGGCAATTGATTGACACGGATGATACTCGTCGGTTAAGGCATTAATGACGGGGATATGCGCACTTTGTGCAAGTTTTTCCACGGCCTGGTGAGAAAAGGTTCGCACCACAAGCAGGTGCACCCAGCGGTCTAAATTTTTGGCCATGTCCTCAATGGATTCACGCTCTCCAAGACGGCCGGTGTTTGCGGCCATACTTAGAGCATTTCCTCCAAGCTCAAATATGCCTGTTTCAAAGGTGATTTTTGTTCGCAGGGATGGCTTGTCGAAAATGAGTACTGCACTTCTTCCACCGAAAATCTCTTTTTGTTCACCCGTGTAACGATCTTTCTTAAGCGTTTCAGCCATGGTGACAATTTCAGTGATTTCAGCGGGTGAAAAGTTTTGCAGGGTTAAAAAATCTCTTTTCATAAATCCTTGCTTCCTTTAAAATATAAATATACGTTAAATGTGGTTGTTTAACAAGGTTCATTCCCCACTTTTTCATAGGGCAAGAATGAAAAACAGGCAGGCGCAAGAGTATCCTATTATATTAAATCTATGTTCATTTAACATATTGAGCGGAGGATCCTGTGGATATCACCGAAGTGAAAGTTATGCCGAGACAAAAGGATGGGAAACTTCTTGCCTTTGCAAACATCGTATTTGACGATGCTTTTGTTGTTCGTGGGATAAAGGTTATTGCCGGAAATAAGGGGCTCTTTATTTCTATGCCGAGCAGGAAGGGTAAAACAGGAAAATATCAAGATGTTGCGCACCCCATAAATAATGATATGCGCATGGCTATTCAACGCGCCGTTCTCGATGCCTATGAAGAGGCTGCCGCAGAAGAAAATGGGCAGGTATCCGAGGGAAATGAAGTATCTGTGGAGTATCAAGAAGAGTAAAAAAGTTTTTTTCTTGACATTATTGCGTTTCCTGTTTTATATTATGGTCACACAAGGGTGGAGAGCCCGATGTTTGAAAAGTACTGGGGTATAGTCAAGTGGCTTAAGACACATGGTTTTGGTCCATGCATTCGGGGGTTCGAATCCTCCTACCCCAGCCATCTTTTCTCTTTCTTATATTCTCAATCCAATTAATTTATTTGCGCTTTCTTTTTTGTGAGGAGGAAACAGTTGGAGACTATTACGCTGACTGCCCGTGCGCGAAACGGTACAGGAAAAAGTTACAACCGTAAATTACGGAATTCCGGATGGATTCCCGCTACGTTTTATGGTTACGGTGTTGAAGCTCTTACAATCGAAGTCGATTACAAAGAGTTTGCAAAGCTGGTAGAACAAAAACGTCACAACAATTTCATCGAACTGAAGGGCGAAGGTATCCCCGGAAATTCTGTGGCTGTGGTTCGCGAGTTTGATAATGATCCCATTAAACTCGATCGATACTACAATATCGATTTTCAAAAAGTCGTTGAGGGACGTCCCGTGACAACCTTTGCTAAGCTGAACCTTGTAGGTACCAGTGAAGGGGTTATTCAAGGGGGTATTCTCAACCAAGCGGCGTACATTGTGCGGATCACCGGAGCTCCCGAGCATCTTGTTAGAGAACTTGCCCTTGATATTGCACCTTTGAAAGCTAAGGGTGATACGATCTCTGCAACGGCCCTTGAGCTTCCTGAAGGAGTGTCTCTTGCGGGATCTCAAAATCAGGTTTTAGCTCGTTTATTCTAAGGCGTATTTCCCTTGTCTGATTTACGACATGTCCTTGTGGGCATAGGTAATCCAGGAAAACAATATGAATGCACTCGGCATAATGCAGGCTTTATGGTGCTTGACACTTTGCGAAGCCATCCCTTCTTCCCGTCATGGGAAGAGCAAGAGTGTGGGTTTTCTCGGGTTTGGAAGTCTCATGAGCGGGGAGTTCTTATCGTTCAGCCTGAGACCTATGTGAATCGGACTGGTGTAGCTTTGGCTGAACTGCTTGAAAAATACGATGTTTCTGTGGAGAATCTCCTTGTGCTGGTGGATGATTTTAATCTTCCCCTTGGAACAATACGATTTCGCAGAAGCGGAGGTGATGGCGGTCATAATGGCTTGAAATCCTTAATAGAATATGTTGGTGAGTGTTTTGCCCGTTTACGAATAGGTATCGGCCCGGTGCCGGTGTCACAGACTGTGGTTGATTTCGTGCTTGGGGAATTTTCTCCAGATGAAACCGACTGTATGGTAAAAACGCAGAAGCGTGCCGCAGAGGCGTGTACCGTATATTTCGATCAGGGCATCGACAGGACGATGAATAGATATAATTGTTAAAAATATTTTCCGTTTCGGAAATATTGTGGAGGAAATAGAATGAAAAAATATGAAACTGTTATGGTTTTTGACGGCGCCCTGCCCGAAGAGACCATTGCAAAGGAGCAGCAAGGAATTGAAGGGCTTATCAAAAAAGAGTGTTCCCTTGTTACTGTTGACGTATGGGGTAAGAAAACCCTTGCGTATCCGATAAATGATAAAAAAAGTGGATTTTACTGCCTGTTTGTATATGAGTACGATAAAGATGCAAATGCGCTGATCAATGACTCTGTACGGTATAACGATAATGTTCTTCGTACCATGACTGTTATTGCTGATGACTCTCCCGTGGTAGCGCAGAAGAGCGAGAGTGGTGCTGTTGCAGCTCCAACAAGTGATGATTCCGGATCTGAAGGAGAAGAATAATGCCAAGAAAAAGAAAAGTATGCATGTTTTGCGAGGACAAGATTGTTCCTTCCTATAAAAATGTAGAAAATTTGAAGTCAAAGATCACATCTCGCGGTAAGATTTTCCCCCGTAGAATTACCGGTGTGTGCGCAACTCATCAAAGAATATTGGCACGTGAAATTAAACGAGCCAGACAGCTTGCCCTGTTGCCTTTTGTTGCAGAGAATATTAATAAGTAGGGTTAAGGAGAGACATAATGAAGATTATCTTAATAAAAGATTACCCGAGACTGGGTAGCAAAAATGATGTGGTTGAGGTAAAGCGGGGATATGCACGAAACTATCTTATTCCCGAAGGAATTGCCGTAATGGCAACCAAGGGGAATTTACGGCATGCCGAAGAGATGAAAAAATATTCTCATAAGCATGAAGAGCGTGCCATTGCCCTTGCACAGGAAAATGCGGAAAAAGTAGCTGGTCTGACCGTAACATTACAGCGAAATGCAAAAGCAGAGAGCGAAAGAATTTACGGTTCGGTTTCTTCTGTTGATATCGCAGAGGCATTACAGGCTGAGGGGATTGACGTTCATCATTCCTCCGTTCTTATTCCAGAGCGAATCAAGAATCTCGGTGTGTATGATATTACGGTTAAGCTGCATAAAAGTATTGAGGCGACTCTGAAACTCTGGGTTGTACGCGAAGAGGAGTAAGGGTGAGTCGATTTCTGTATCGAGGGGTGTCTGCCAATGCAGGCAGCCCTTTTTTTCGTTTGATCAGAGTAAAAAGGAGAAAGAGTCATGGCAGAACAGAAAAATAAAATGTGGGATGGGCGCTTTTCACGGCCTTCAGCAGAGCTAATGGAGCGGTTTAACAACTCTCTTCCCATTGACCAACGCTTAATTGAAGAGGATATTCGCGGTTCAAAGGCATGGGCCGGTGGGCTTTTGAAAGAGGGCGTTCTCACAGCAGAAGAGTTTACCCTGATCTGTTCCGGCTTAGATTCAATTTCAGCACGATACCGTGCTGGAGAAGAGCTTTTTACTGCTTCCGATGAAGATATTCATATGGCCGTGGAGCGACTTCTTGGCGATGAGATTGGGGAGGTTGCGGCAAAACTACATACGGGGCGATCGCGCAATGATCAAGTGGCGACCGATTTTCGTCTGTACGTTAAAAATAGTGTGGCAACTTTGGTGAATAGCCTTACCCGGGTGCAGAAGGTTCTTCTTACCATGGCAGAACGTGACAGAGATGTGATAATTCCAGGATATACGCATTATCAACAGGCACAACCCGTTGCACTTTCTCATTATTGGCTCTCATTCTTTTTTATTTTAGATCGTGAAAAAAAACGACTTCATGCAGCCTCTGAAGGGGCTGATATATTGCCTCTTGGTTCAGGGGCCATTGCAGGAAGTGGCTTTGCCGTAGACCGGAGTGCCTTAGCTGAAGAGCTTGGTTTTTCGCGGATCACCGATAACTCTATGGATGGGGTTGCCGCTCGTGACTTTGTTCTCGAAGCACTTCACGCCATAGCATCTTTGGGAATAACCATAAGTCGCTATGCAGAAGATCTCATTGTCTGGTCCACCTATGAATTTGGCTTTATAGAGCTTGATGATCAGTGGTCAACGGGGTCTTCCATGATGCCGCAGAAAAAAAATCCCGATTCTTTGGAATTGATTCGGGGAAAATCAGGACGATTCTTGGGTAATTATACCCGTTTTGCCACGACCCTTAAGGGCATAGGGTTAACCTACTTTAAGGATTTGCAGGAAGATAAAGAGCCCTTTATTGATAGCTATGAGGAAATGAACCTTGTACTTTCTGTGTGTGAGCATGTTCTTGGAACACTGGCGGTACGGAAAGAGGCTATTGCCGAAAAATTAAATCCCTTTTTGCTTGCCACAGACGTGGCAGACTACCTTGTGCGCAAGGGGGTTCCCTTTCGAAAATGTCACCATATTGTGGGACGTCTCGTTGGAGATTGTATTGCCCGCGGGGTAGAGCTGACCGATCTGAGCGTAGAAGCGCTGCGTGAATACTCTCCCCATTTTGGCGAGGATGTGCAGGCTCTCTTTTCGTGGGAGACAGCCTTGAAAGGGAGAGATATTTATGGCGGGACTGGCCCAGGCAGTGTGGAGAAGCAGCTTGCAAAAGCGCGTGAACTCCTCAATAACGCATGATACAGGGAGCAGTGCTTGTCTCTTTGCGTGGCATTCTCTTCCTTTACCCTTAAGGTTTGTCGTCCATGAACCGACAAAAAGGAGAGAGAGTGGCACGAACAAGGATGTTATCATGTCAAATATTAACCCCAGGACGGGGAAACGTAAGGGGCGCTTTTTATGGAAAGGCGATCCCCATGATCGCGCTCGAGAAATTGAAGAAATACGCCGGAGAGTCAGCTCCGGGTATTACTCTTCTAATAAGGTAATGAACGGGTTGGTAGAAGATCTTGCTCCTCAAATGAGTGACAGTATTGGTATGGAGATGTATGGATAAGGCACAGCGCTTTGCAGAGTTTCTTTTTCTTGCACATGAAGCAGACGGGGAGGTGTTTCTCCTTGATTCGGTTGAGACAGAACATGCCGTAAAGGTGTTGCGTTTTGCTGAAGGAGACCCTATTCAGGCAACAGATGGAGCGGGGATGATATTCTCCGGTGTTGTTTCAAAAATAAAAAAGGGTACAGCCCTCTGCACCGTTCAGGAATGTAGAACTGTTCCTCCTCCTTCTGTACGTATTGATGCGTATATTGGGATACCGGAAAAGAATCGCTTTGAGCTTCTCTGTGAGGCTCTTCCGCCTTTGGGGGTACAAAAAATTATTCCTTTTTATGGGGAAAATTCTAAAAAGCATTGGTGGTCTGCAGGTTGGAAGTCTGCCATTCGTCGGTATGAGCGTCTTATCCGGTCATCGGTAAAACAGTCTCACAATCCGTATATTACAGAGATTTCTGCTCCGGTTGCTTTCGATTCTCTGCGAGAATCCACCCGCGCACATGAACACTATATCGCTTCTTTTGATGGAGAGCGGGGGAGCAGGCTACAAACACTTCACGGGCAAGCTTCTTCGCATTGTGCTCTCATTGTTGGCCCCCCCGAGGGATTTTCCCCAAGAGAGGTGGAGCAGCTTCAGATCTTTCGGAGAGCGTCCTTTCTCTCCTTGGGAAAGTATCGATTACGTACAGAAATAGCCGCAGTTGCTGCTGCTGAATTAGTATCTCACATCGTCTCCTGATTTTTTTTGCCTGTTTTTCTGCATACTGCAGGGCATCTGCTTCTGAGATAAGGTCTGCTAAGCAGTTGTGCGCATTTTCTTCGGTGATAGGAAGTATGCCTATACTACAAGATATTGTATAGGGAGTGTCGTGGGTTTGAGAAAAGGTATCAAGCTCGTGTTGAATCCTCTTTCGTACTTCCTTTGCCCCCTTTGTGGTGTGAAGAAACAGTACAAACTCATCTCCTCCGTATCGTCCAAGTATATCCGCATCACGTATGCTTCGGCGTAAGACTTGGGCGAGATTGCAAATAGCTGCATCGCCCTGTTCATGCCCGAGAGTATCGTTGATTACTTTCAGATTATCCATATCAAGAAACAGAAGGGCCGCGGTGCTTTTATCGCGCTGAATTCGTAACAAGTGTGCTTCAACAAGGTTGAAAAATCCCCTTCGATTATACAGAGAAGTGAGACTGTCTTTTACGGCTAACTCGTGAATCTCCTCTATCATGTGGGTTTCTTGTAAAGCAGTTGATATAGAGATACGTAGGGTTTCGTATACGTTGATAGGATGGTGTTTTTGATATGGTATAAGCAATATACCAAACTGCTCTTGTCCATGAAAGAGGGGAAGAGTGAGACGATGAACATACTTTCCCACGTCAGTATTTTGTACTGTTTCAAAAAATGAAGAAAAGGCGATACGTGGAGCAGGGATTGGAGAGTATTCTCGTGTGTGGGGATACTCCCATGGCAGGGTGATATATTCAGGAGGGCGCCATTCATCACCGTGGCGTATGGGCGTTTCGTAGAGCCCAAGAATAGCGCCGGGAATTTGTAACTCATCGAAGGTTTTGCCCAGTTTTTGGTAAAAATCTTCTGTACCGAAGGAGGTTAGTATTTCATGCGTTGCAATACGAATTTCCCATTGGCGGGTATTTTGTTCTTCGATAGTTCGTTGTTTATTGTTGAGTTCCATGTTTTTTACAATCATGAGGGCATCAAAGAGAAGGGTATGTAGTCTCTCCTGCTCAAAATACTCTGCAGCAACAGAGGGGATTTCTTGGGATAATAAGCGAAAAAGAGTATACCACGGCGCGTAATTATGACTTATTTGATCATATTCAATTAAGTACTTGCTGAGCAGAAAAATAAAAGAATGGTGCCTGTCAGGGTGAAAGGCGTGGCGAAGAGTTTCATACCATTCATGTACCGTGGACGTATCCAGATGGTGCTCGGCGAAAAGAAGGTTGAGTGAGGATGCAGGAGGAGAAGGTGTTTGGTCTGTGGTTCCATGAAATATGCATCCGCATGATTGGCGCAGAGTGAGGGTGCAGGGAATGAGATAGTTGTGAGGCGCGGCATCAGATATTATTTCTGAATGTAGCTGTTGTGCGCCAAGGGAGCCAATTTCTAAGAACGGTTGTGTTACCGTACTGATAGATGGAGAAACCAGTCCGGATAAAGCTATGTCATCAAAACCGGTCACGGCAATATCATGGGGAACGGTGAAGCCTTGGTAGTACAGCTCTTCAATAGCACCAAGGGCCGTAAAGTCATCTGCGCATACCACGGCATCAAAGCTAATATTCTGCTTTAGTAAAGAGGCGATGGCGTGATGCCCCGACTTTTTTGAGAATGAGCCTGGGATAATCCGCTCTTCCTGAGACGGTATTCCCAGCTCCAGTAGAGTATCTTTGTATGCGGAAAGACGCTCCATCGCCTCGGGATGAGTTGAAGGGCCTGTAATACAGACAAACTTTCGTTTACCGTGTTGCTCGTAAAGATGCTGAATCATGGCACGTATGCCACTGCGGTTTTCAACGCATACACTACTGACGCCGGGAACGCGCATGGAAAGGGACACCACCGGTTTCTGAGTAACTGAATGGCAGTACTCTATGGCTTTTTGCGGTGATTCGCCATCTGCAACAGAGCCTGCAAAAATGAGGTACCCATCGAAACAGGAACTTGATTTTATGAGATCAAAAATAACATCATAGTGGCATTCAAAGGTGCCTAAATGGCCTTGAACAGTACCAATGAAAAGGGTGGTCTCTATGCGATGTGTATTGCAATAGGACTCAATGCCTTTCCACATTTGGTGTTGGCAATTCTCTTCCAGAGATGAAACAACAATAGCAAAATGGAGTTTTTTCTCCACTATACACCCCCACCGATGAATAGGTTGTTCTTAGTATATCATAGGGTGAAGAATGGGCAATAAAAAAGCACGGAAAAATTCCGTGCTTTGTATCATATCACGTAATTTTTGTTTTAGAAACCGATTTGGAGGCCGGCGTTAAGAAGCAATCCGTTTGTGTCAGTCTCATAGTCATCATTATTGAAAACCACATGGTATTTTCCATCTACGTAAACACCGAGAGGAATAACGGGAGGACTAACAGAGAGGCCCAGAAGAAAGTGCATACCCATTTTGGGTTCTTTGGCGCCATCGGTAATCTCATCAAGAATGTCATCCCGTGCTGCTGAAGGATTCGATTGGACTAACTCTTGCAGATCATCTATATCTCCCACGGCATCTTCAATGAGATCGGCTGAAAGAACAGGGGTTTCAAAATGAAGGGAGGGGCCAATCCCAATCTGCGGTGAAATAATGGGAAGTCTCATATCCCGTTTTATGGTAAGGTCTAAATGAAGTTTCCCGTAGGGCGTCTCGTCGATACCAAAATAGCTTCCGTCATCAAGGACAAGTTCCTCATAAAGGTCATCCCGCGGAGAATCTCCCCCGTAGGCGAGAATTTCTTCAGGGTTAATGTAAGAAATAGAGCCGTCATAGAGCCACGTTCCAAAGTTCATGGATAGCTCCACCGCAAAGGGTACAAGGGGTGGGTCAACATATACTTTACCCCCGAAATTAATCGGACTTCGTTCAAAATTTGCAATAGAGATATAGGCTGGGTGCAGATCGGCGAAGTCACCAAGATTATCTTGAGAAATACCCAAATCAGCAAGAAAGTCCAGGTCGGTTGATTCCCCTAGAGAGTTGCCCCACGCAGTTTCCGTATCATCCAAGGCTGTAGAGAAATCAAAGCCCCAGTGTAATCCTGCGCCGACAAAGGCCATGGCGTGGCTCGAAATAAGTAGAAGGGCACAAAGAATCTTTGAAATGGTCATGGTATACTCCTTGAATTTTTGTTTCAACACTAAATATATTATACATATGATATAATAAAATAATTATTTTGTTGCGTGTTTTAAAAAATAGATTTGGATTATCATGAAGTTCACGCTCCTTTGGTCTATTCTACTCGTCTGTTTTATTTCTGCTCAGTCATTATCACCGGTTCAGCATTCTGCTGATCTTCCTGATTATCAGTCATTTTCACCGGCGGTTGGGGGACAACGGAGTAGTGACATCGAACGTATTTCTGCCGATGTTGATATCCGAGATGATTTGTATGTTCTTGGATCTGGTGATCGTCTGAAAGCGTATATCTGGGGAGCCGATGAACAAACGCTCTCCTTACGTGTGACCCACAACGGGCTGGTAATTATACCTACTGTTGGGGCAATAGAGGTAGCATCCCGTACTTTCATTGAGGCCCAAAAAGAGATTCGACGAGAATTACAGCGGGTCTATCGAACGGACCGAATTGATATTGTTCTTGATGAAGTAAAAACAATACAGGTTCCCGTCTTCGGCGAAGTCGAAAAAGAAGAGACGCATGTTGTTTCGGGGGCAACGCGACTTTCGGCATTAATTCAAGAACTGGAGCTCTCATCACGGGCGTCCAAGCGAACCGTGGAAGTGCGCAATAGTGTGCGGGGTACACAAAATAGCTATGATGTCCTTGCGGTTACACGCGGTATAGATGAGGCAGAGGATCCCTATTTGCTCAGCGGAGATCAGGTTTTTATACGTCCCGTACATCAGTATATGTCAGTTACGGGAGCGGTACAAAACCCCGGAACATATCCCTATATTTCTGGTGAAACAGTCCGAGATGCATTATACTTAAGTGGCGGTTTTACCCGTGAAGCGGATAGTAGCAGTGTTCTATTGGTGCGGTTTGTCGATGACAAAGACTCACTGATTCATACCTCCCTTGATTATGCTGTCCTTGATAGTATTGTTCTTGAACGTGATGACCGCTTGGTTGTACAAAGACGTCATCGCTATCGGGAGCACCGCTATGTAACAATCTCAGGAGAGGTGAATTCGCCGGGAAAATATCCGATTCGTGATGATCAAACCCGTCTTTCTGAGGTTATCGATCAAGCCGGAGGGCTTACGGAGAAAGCATACTTAAGTGGAAGCGGTATTGTCCGACAAAATTTTATTGATGCGGGGCGGGCAGAATATGAACGTTTGAGTAACTTGGTCTATTCAGAACTCTCTCCGGCGGAGAGAAATTATTTGCGGTATCGCAAATCAACCTCAAATTCCCGTCTCAGCATAGATTTTAACACACTCTTTCAAGAAGATGATTTAGAAGGAATATACGATGTGGTATTACGGAATAAAGACTCTATACATATCGCGCAACGAGCTCTCACGGTAAATGTGATGGGAGCAGTTGTTCGTCCTGGCTTGGTGAAATATCAAGAAGGGGCAGATCTGAGTTACTACATTGATGTTGCCGGAGGCTACACCGAAGATGCACGTCGTCGTCGTACGAAAGTTGTAAAGGGAGGCACTGAAAACTGGCTTGACCCCAGTGACGTTGATGAGATAGAAATGGGTGACGCAATCTGGGTTCCTGAACGTGAGTACGTTGATCGTGTTGAAGCGGCAAAGGATATTCTCACAATCCTCGGGGGGATTGCTACTATTGTTACCGCCTCTATTACGGTAATGAGATACCTTGATGATAACTAAGACATCGTTGAAAGGCATGCAATGAAAACCGAACTATCACTTCTCGATATTCTGATTATTCTTGGGAGAAAAAAGGTCTCCTTGCTACTGCACTTTTTATGTATTTCTCTCATTGCTATCGGTATCTCCTTTCTTTTTACTGAGTGGTATAAATCAGAGGTTACCTTTGTCCCTCGTAGTCGTCGCTCCGGAAATAACCTTATGATGGGGCTCGCAGGGAATGTGGGGGGAGAAATTCTGGGAGATATCCCTCTTAGGCCACGGCATTATTCAGAGATTCTTCGTTCACGTGAACTGAGAGAAACGGTGATACAGGAATTCAATTTGATAGAAGTGTACGAAATTTCAGAACGGCCGAACTCTCTCGATCTCGCACTCGAACGTCTCGCATCCCATGTAGAAATTCACGAGATTGAAGAGGGCGGGCTTGGTGTAACCGATGTTCTTGCCGTAAAAATTGTCGTGGAAGATCAAGACCCTCACCGTGCTGCAGATATGGCTAATTTTATGTATCAGCAGTTACAAAAACGGGTGGTCTCTTTTATTGGAGAAGATCACGAGGCTGTGCTCTCATACCTTCGCAGAGAGTTGGCGAGAAAAGAATCTGATTTAACCGCATACCGCCAGAAATTGAAAGAGTTTCAACAGGAGCATAAGGTATACCAGATTTCATCTCAGATAGAGGCATTAATTTCAGAAATTAGCGCATACCAAGCTAAGGCAGGAGGCTTGGAGGTTGAGATTCGCGCGCGAAGTAGAAACCAAAATCCTTCCCACCCATCGATCCAACAGCTTCGTCATAAACGTACGGAATATCTGCGTCGTATAGAGCGTATTCAGGATGAAAAGGCCGATGGCTTTGGGTGGCCTCTTCAAGAAAGTATTCAATTGACTCATACCCTCATTGATTTAAGCCGTGAGGTAGAAACGACAGAAAAAATAATTGGTTTAATAAAAGAGCAGATCTTGCAGGCAGAGTTGCGTAAGTCCCGTGATTTTGCCGATTTCTTTACGGTTGACCGGGCCCGTCCAGCTCAGTGGAAACATCGCCCCAGTAAAGCACTTATTGTTATCGTACTTACCTTTGTTTATATGAGTGTTACCGTATTGCTCACCGTAGGGCGTGCTGTTACACGTGAGCAAATGAGCAAGGATGCTGTGTTTCAGCAAAAAGTTCGTGATTGTAAGAAGGCTTTCTTTGGAAAAGAGTAGTTCTCGATTCGATTTCTTTCTGCGGTGTCTTGACGTATTCACGCTTCGCACGCTCCTCTTTTTCTACATTCTCATATCGGGCGCGATTTCCATGTCGCTTATTCCCAGAGAAATACGTATGACCTTTCATATGCCCGTTATGGGTGTTGCCGTCTTTTTCTATCTGATTCACCTTGTGCAAAACAGAGCAGTCGTTCCCCTTACAAAGTATCATGTATTAATGTTTGCCTATCTTACCATTATTTTTATTTCCCTGGTTGTCAACAGAGCACCCCTGTCAATGATTTTCTGGGGAATGGATTATGTCTCCGATGTACTGATTATGGGGTTTATTATCAGTTTGGTATTGAGAAAGCGTGACTTCAACCGCATATTCTCCTTACTTACGATCTATGCATTGGTAAGTGTTTTTACCGGTTTGTTTGATATCATTACGGGAATATCTCTCCCTTTGTTTCGTAATTCAGGGCTTTTTGCTGATCGTAATTTAGCTGTTCGGTTTTATACCTTTGTTTCCATGTATCAGTTTTTTACCTTAATTCGTGCATATGAAAACAATAGGGTTCGGAAAAGAACTATCCTTATTTTGCTTGTTATTTTGGCACACGTGATTCTTCTTATGTCTCGAGGCGGCTATGCTATATATGGAATGGCCATGCTTGCGGTAACTATTATATCGGGAAATAAACGCATTTTCTATATAGTGCTGTGTATATTGCCTGTATTTCTTGCGCTTGTGGCGATTATGACGCTCCAGCGGATTCAACAAGATCGTATGGATATTGTTAACTACTCTGACCTTACCCGTGTTTCTCTTATGCGGGCAGGAATTAATATGATAGAAGATAATACTCTTTTCGGTGTTGGGTATCGTCGTTTTGCAGAACTTTATTTTAAATATTATGATATTAACCTTCCTACAGCTCAAATTGTACATGTCATACATAATATCTACATTGGTATGTGGGCCGAGATCGGTATCTTTGGTCTTATGGTATATCTTATGTTGAATTTTGGCCTTATCCATCATCATTTGGCCCGAATTAGGCGTGGCTACAAAGCGAAAGATCCCCATGCTGTTTTAGGTATTTCTCTTCTTATATTTATGTTACACGGAATTATTTATCATAGCTTTGATAACGATTCATCCTATTGGATAATATTGGCACTATCAATTATATATTATGATCCTCCCTTGAAAAAACGAGTGTATCAACCACCACAGAAACAGGGGGAGCTGAGAATACACAGGGCGTAAAACGTAGTATTAACTGGTAATGTAGCTACTTCCATATTTTTAGAAGATGGCTGTAATGGTAAAAAATATTTTGGGTACCTCCTTTTTTCAACTGCTGAGTATCGTTCTCAAATTCCTCTTTGGCGTTTTTATGGCCTACACCTTTGGCGCGTCAGATGAGATGGATTCATATGTTGTTTCCATAACGATTATTACCCTCATATACACCTTGTTAACAAATATTCAGCCGAAGGCCTTAATTCCGTATATACAGGGAATAGGTACGAAGGAAAAGAAGAGTGCAGTGTCGGCCATTATATCCTTTAATATAAAAGGATTTATGATAATCTCCCTTGTGGTCTGGCTTTGTTCACCATTTTTGATACGTATATTTGCCCCGGGCCTTGCTTCCTCACCTTCCTATCTAGCATCTCAACTATTACGAATATCTTCAGTGTATCTTTTTATATCAAGTTTTGTAGCCTTGGGCAATGCCCTCATAGAAATGAATCTTCGCGCACCCTTTGCTGCGCGTATCAGGCTCTACCAGACAACCTTGCTCCTGCTACTTGTACTCCTGCTTTCACAATATATCGGGATTTTCTCACTCCCCACAGCGCACGTATTTTCTATGCTTCTCATAATCCCTTTTTATTTTCCTTTTTTAAAAGTAGGGGGTATCAATTATTCTCCCCTTTACCAACAATGAATTCCTATGTACGAGGCTATATTGCCTTTCTTGCTCCCATTTTTGTGGGACGTCTTCTCATGCGTCTAATTAAAATCAGTGATGTGTTTTTAGCGTCATTCATGGAAGAGGGGGCCGTATCGTATCTTAGTTATGCCACACGAATTACTGGTAATTTAGATCAACTGTACGTGGGGATACTTGTGGTGTATTTTCCCATAATTTCTCAACGAGCAAATGATTCAGAACAACAGAAAGGCCATGCTGATACAATCTTTGAAGGCTTTGAACTCCTCTTTCTTGCGTCATTTTCCGTGGCGCTCTTTTTGACAGTCTTTGCCCCCGATATTGTGCGCCTTCTTTTTCAGCGCGGAGCCTTTCTGCCTAAAGACACGGCGGTTGTGGCAAATATTCTTCGCTTTTACAGTCTCATGATGGTATGTGCCCCCCTGGGTAGTTATTTTGCAAACGCCTATTACAGCTCCCACCAACCCCGTCGGGCAACCTATTATTCAGTTATTGCCTCTGTCCTCAATGTTGTTCTCAATGTTATATTTTTCATCTTCTGGGGAGTATACGGTATTGCCGCGGCATCTTCCCTAGCTTTCCTTACGGGATTTTTTCTCCAATCATACAACCTACACAAGGTAAATGAAAATATTATCTTTTCCTCCATGCTGTGGGGCATTGAAAAAATTTGTTTTGTGGCATGTCTCAGCATGCTTCCGGTGTACCTTCTAAGCATTCATATTAATACTGAGACAACAGTGGGTACTCTATGGCAGCTGGGGATACTCTTTGCTCTCTATGGGATTGGTATTCTTTTACTTACTATACTCTTTCGCTTAAGAACAGGTTTGCGTCTTCGTACTTTCCTCGAGGAAACCCTGGGGAAAAGATTTAAGTGATAGTTTTGAGTAAATACGCAAAGAGAGACTTTTCTGAGTAATTATTGATGCTATCCTTCGCCTGTGATCTCCGTATGTGTTCATTCCAGAGGTGCACAGCATAGGCATCGCCAATCATGCCGGGATAATGAGCAAAGGTGTCATCGAAGATGTGGCGCCACGACGCTGCCGGTACAGGGTAATGGGCTGTATAGGGTTCTCCCCGGTCCATAAGGTCAAAATATCGCAGGGCCTTTCCAAATCCAATTGGTCCTCCCGATTCTCCCCAGCCAACATTTGCCCGATTGTTGCCCAGAATATAGCGTATGGCTTTTTTGACACGTGTGCGGGGTGAATCATAGGGTAAAAATCTATTGGGGTGTTCACAGGCATTTACCATGAAGCGCGGGAGGGCATGTTTTTTGGGGAATTTTAAATACCCTATACTTGGTACGCCGAACTCTTCGCAGCCAAATTGGATATCGGGGGTTTTCTTAAATCGCTTGAGGCCGATAAGGTCCATATCAACCCAAATTCCACCCTGTTCATAGAGGAGTTTCCAGCGAAACCAGTCGGCAAAGAGAGCGACACTACCCGTACGGGATGTAAATATGGCATCTTCGGGGAGGATGGTCTTTGCATCACAGATTGTTGTGTTTTCGGGAATGTTCTGCACCGTATCGTAGATGTAGAGCTTAAATTCGTATCCCAGGGCAAGATAGGATTTAATACAGAGCTGCTCTATTAAGGAGAGTTTCCTTCCGATCCACAGAGATTGTATGGCCGTTGTCATGCTGGTATTCCTTTATAAGATAGATATGATTTCATGGAATATGCGGTCACAATTATTGGTATCACGGTATTGAAAGAAGGAGTCAACCCGTTGTAAATAGGTGTCCTCCATGGCACATCCATGGTTGATCTGTTTCTCAATTTCCCGTATCAACTCCTCTTCCAGGGAAATGATCTTTCCAAATCCGTCAGTGTGATGGTCAAAATAGCTGGGGGCATAGTGTACAGGGTCGAACATATAATAGATCATCGGTTTTTTCATATAAGCAAAGTCAAAAAACACACTGGAAAAATCGGTGATAAGCAGTTGTGATTCCCGTAATAGTGTTGGAACATCACTCTCATGTGCGTTTTCTATGTGAATGTGTGGTGAAGCAGTGTGGAAATTTGAGAGATAGCGCTGCATTTTATAGTGAGGATAGAAGATAAAATCGAAGTGATGGGTTTCAAGAAGTGTATGGAGGTCACTGTTTTGGAGAAAACTCTGTATGCGTTTGAAATAGTTTGTGGTGCAAAACTCTTTTTGAGAAATCCATTTGTTGTGGAAAAAGGTTGGTGAGACAAAGGTATTTCGCCAGCTGGGCATAAAGACAATCTGTTTTTTTGTTGTAACCCCGTGGAGATTGTCGTAGCGGGCAAAGCCCGTAAGGACGATTTCCCCCTGTGTATATCCATATTCAGGTTGGTTTAAGGCATCAAACTCTTGTTTTGCCGCAGTGGTAATAAGATCGTTATGGGTTTTTTTCTTTGAAAAGGAGGAGCTCATGTCGTGATGGGTAATCCCGTGTTGCAGGAAGATGGCCTTCTTCTGATCTTTACGATCAAAGAGGAGTTTATACAATTTGTAGCTCCAGGGCTGGATATGCCACATATGGGCCGAAATAATTGCCGTGGAGAGTATGAAGGCGAGTTTGTGTTCCGGGGACATAAATTCGATGGGATCTCCAAGGGCGGCTACTTTTTCATAGTGAAGGGTGTTTTTCTTTGATATGACAAAAAAAACAGGAATATCAGGGTGCTCTCTTCTCATATGCTGAAAGAAGGCAAAGCCATTATCATTTGCCGCGGTGCCGTTGTCAGAAATAAGCCAAGCCTTGCGAAAACGCTTTCTCTTTGGGTGGATATGCGCAATAAGTATATAGAGCGTCATTTCCGTGAGCTCATATATCCATACGGGAAGTCGATAGAGTATCTTTTTCGAGGTGCGGATAAAAATAAAAGCCTCTCTTTTTACTTATTTCACAGTTCTATATACACGTTCGCAGCAGTGTCTATCTACGTGGGCAAAAAAATCGGGGGTTTTTCGAAGACATCCTGACTGTACTGCATCGTCAATTCTCTCCATAAGCTCTTCAGGGCTTGTGGCAACACTTTCTTCGACATAGGGGGGGCGTATGTACCAGAAATCTTGGTCTGGTTTATAAAAAATAACCCGGTTGCCTTTGTAGATAAAATCCCAGGAAACGCTGGAGTTGTCTGTAATAAGCAGGGATGACCGTTGAATGTACTGGGCGAGGTTATCCGTTATGACAGACCCCCCCCGGGGTATATGAATACGCTCTTTCATCATGTTGTGGATGGCCACATGGATTGTATACCCGTACTGTTTCAGGTGTTCTTGGGAAAGAGTTGAGAGAATGTCATTAATCTTTTTCTCATACTCTTTTTTCGGACTGTGGGTGAGAAATACGAGGATCTCCGTATTGATACTTTGCTCCAAATTATCCCATCGGGGAAGACCGGTAAACTGCATCTTTTCACGGGGGATGCCCATCTGTTCAACCACGGTAGCCTCTTTCTCTGCGCTGACGCAAAAGATATCGATGGTTCCGTTGAGGGAGCGTACATAGTTCTGAATTGTGAATGATAATCCTTCTCCTCGGGTAATTCCGATAACACCGTGCTGAATGAAGACTTTTGTAGGGGTTGTGCAGGCATTTACCACGGGGGGAACTTTATGCAAGCAGGGAAGTATATCGGAAAAACTATGGGAAAAAAAGACGCCGCGCGATTGAAAAAAAGGATAAAGCTTTTCCAGCTGCCTCGTTTTACATGATCTGGCTGTCCGCTGTTTCTGTTTTCAATGAAGTAGACCGCTTTATCCTCAGCCTTTAGGTAGGTGTAGAGAGCAATGGCATTATCACTGCGAACCTCTCCGTAGGTAGAGCCTACAAGATAGAGCTCTCTTTTCGGTGTGCTTAGGGTATATATCCGCGCCAGGCAATACTTCACCATGCTGGTAATAAGTACAAGCATATCCCTCAGCAGTTTCACTTTTCTTCTCAACTCAATGCCTCCACGTATAATTCACAGCACCATGCTGCGGATTTGTACCGTGTACGTAAATCAGTGAAATATACTTTATGGCATAGATCCATAGATATTCTCAAAGTGCTCCCAAGCCCCCGCCGTTTGTCTCTTTTTCATGATACATATTCAGGTATGCACGGGAGCTCAGAAGGTGAATACTCCTTGGAGTGTAAGAAAAACACCGTCATCTGAATGATAACCCACGGTGGAATGCATCTCATAGAACTGGTACGGTAAGAGGTTCCAGGTGAGGGAGTAGGTTTGTTCGCTTTCCGGATTTTTAAGAAAGGTCTTTGTGTCGGAATCGGCGGAGAGGTCTGGCCGTACATGGTCTGCCATATACTCAGTGATGTAGATATGGTTGATATGCCCGCCACGATAGGTTTGGTCCGTACGGGTATTGGTAAAATTGAGAAAGAAACGATGTTTTTCAGAAAGCCCTGTTTCCACCGCAAGGTGTAGTTGGTCACTATTGGGGCCGGCTTCTGCACCAATACTTTTGCCAAAATGGGTATGGCGATGACTTGCCCCCTTAAAGTGAGTATAGACCCATGGTTCAACCCGTGCGTACTCAAAGAAGAACAGGAGATCACGGGGAAAGAGATCTGTGTAGTAAGTGCCGCCCACGGTGAAGGCCCATTTATTGCGCCAGTCATCGCTGAAAAGGGTGAAGGGGTTGCTGAGGTCATCCAGGAGAAACTCTCCATAGAGGGTGAGGGGGCCGGGAAAGCGAACGAGGGCATCCATGGAGATGGTGACCTTGTCCCGGTCTCCGTTAAGGTGTTCAGCAAAAACAAAGGGGACGAAGGGAACCATATAAATTCCTTCAAAAGAGCGATCGTACGGATAAGCCCGTGGATTTATATGGTGTTGCTGTGGTCCCTCCGGTGTCTCGTGCGCCTCAAAAAACTCACTGGTTTCTTTGCCATAATCGGGGAGGGAGCCATAGACAATGGCTTCATTAAATCCAAGGACAATGCGGTCATCCCGCAGGGTAAAATCAAACCGGTGATAATGGATGAATTTATCATATCGGCGCAGGCTGTTCAGCTTTCCCGCCATATGAACGTAGCGTAGATTTTTGAAACGCATGTCAGCCTGCATATAGAGCATGGGAGCTGAGGCAGTATTAAGAATGAGGGGGGTAAATTGGGCTGGACCACTGCTTAGATAATCAACACCGAATTCCCAACTCAGCCATGGGTGGGTGTGAAAGGAAATACCTGCACGAAATACATCGGAGGTGCGAATGTTGCTACTTCCTTCTGGGTTGAAAAGATTATAGGGTATTCCCCTGTAGGGATAGTAATGGCCATGACCCCAAGTGGTGTCTGTATCAAATTCTGTGAGGATACTAATATCAGAATAGTAGGAAAAGCCTTGGATATTGCCATGGAGCTGCGGATTTATCGTACCTCGCCCGAGGAGACGAGGAGAATCAGGTTGAGTAATATGGGCTGTGCCGTGGTTGAGAAAATTCAGGTGTAGGGCAGAACCTGCGGTATCTGATGTTGTATGGATGGTGCGTTTCCTCAAAATTCGGTCCCGGAGATTTGAAATAAGGTGCGTATCCTGTGGCGAATCTGATTGTTCAAGGACAGCATCTAAAAACGTAATGAGGGACTGTTTTCCCATGGGGCGGCTGAAAAAATCACGGGGAAGCGGAGTGTCATACCTGTTTGAAAAATGTATCAGGCGCAGAGCTGTTTCTTCGCTGAGATGTATTTGGTAGTCACTCTCTTTTCCCGAAAGAGGAGCGAGAGCAACAAGAGCCATGATGAACAGAAATACAACCTTCACTGCATCCTCCCCTAAATACTGGTATAGATAGCTTTAGCCGCTGCCCGAGGGTCATTGGCTTGGGTGATAGCCCGGCCGATAACCAGCATGGTCGCCCCTGCTGCAATTGCTCCTGCTGGTGTGGCGACCCGTTTCTGGTCTCCCGCGGCAACCCCGGCGGGGCGTATGCCCGGTGTAACTACTTCAAACCCTTCTTGAAGATGGGGCCGTACTGCCCCAAGATCGGCGGCGGAACATACCATCCCTGCAAGACCAGCTTTCTGCCCGAGGCGGGCAAGATGGACCACCTGCTCGCTGAGGCTGAGACGGATATTGAGTTCTGAGGAAAGGGTTTCTTCGTCAATACTGGTTAGGACGGTAACCCCGAGAAGGCGTGGAGCCGTGGGCTGGGACTGGGCTGCTTCAACGGCGGCGTGCATCATGGCCACTCCGCCCGATGTATGGAGTGTAAGGTAGTCAACGCCCAGCTGCGAGGCAGAAATTACGGCTTTTGCCACAGTGTTGGGTATATCGTGGAGTTTCATGTCGAGGAAAATCTGTGCCCCCGCTTCTTTTACCGGGCGAAGAATGGCCGGACCGAAGCGTATGAACTGCTCAAACCCAATTTTGTAGATCCCAACGTAGGGATGAGTTTGAGCAATTAGGGAATCTACAGCCTCGGGGGTTGAGATGTTATCAAGGGCTAGGGCGATTTTCTGTTTCTTCTCCATGGGGGGCCTCATGGGTAAAATGATAGATGTACACGGGACTTCTAAAAATATCCTGTGCGTAGATTTTTTTAAAGTGTTTTTTGTGGTATACGCCAAAGGTGTGACAAATGAGGGTAAACGAGATATCTCTGTCGGGGGATATCCACGCCTCAAGGCGTCGCATTACCGAGGGGGTGAGATAGGCAAAAAGACAATCTCCTTCTTCTATGGAGTGCTGAAAAAAAGAGCCGAACCGTAGATGTACGCCCCGATATAAGAGAGTGCGAAGACGGGAAATACCGTAGGGAAGCAGGGAGTGTTCGTATCCCCATACCTCCATGGATGGCCTGTGTCGCTGCACAGCGTGAACCATGCCTCCCCAGCCGCTGCCGAGATCGACAAATCGGGTTGAGTGAGAGGGTATGGCCTGAAGAATTTCTCTTCGCACTGAGCACGATGTGGGAAGGGGCGGGCTGTCACCACGTATGGTGGTGATGATCAAGGAGAAGGCTCCAAAAAGCGTGGCGAAGAGCAGCAGATATGCGGCAAGGCTCCCCATCTTACTTCTGCACCGCCTGGGCAATATCTTCTGTACAGGCGGGCACGGCAATACGCATGGCCATGCGGGTTAGCCAGCGGGGAATACGTGTATCAGGTACGGCGTAGAGAACAAGACCAAGGCGGGTGTGGTCTGTGCCGCGGGAGTCGATGATCCAACGAAGCTGAAACTCCTTGTTTTCAACGGTGACAAGCCCTTCTTCCTCCTCGCGCCAGAGATCATTGAGATGCTCGTCCCGATTTTGCCGAAAGGTAATGGCTACATACTCTGTCTCATGGCGATCCACCTTTTCAATGATAGACCAATACCGGAAGAAGAGTTTTCCCAGTTCAAAAAAGTAGAGAGGTGGTTCCTCTTCAAGGGCAATGCAGCGTTTCAGCCAGGAGAAGAGTGTGTCATAGGTGTGGTAGGCTTCTACATGGGCAAGGACGGTGTCACGGGGGGCGGCGATGGTGCGAAAGGAGTAGGAAAAAAATGTTTCCGGTCTCGTTTCTACAACCCGTCCTGCCCGGGTGTCATCCGTGGCATGCAGAGCTTCCTCTATTTCATCGGAGAAGGGAGTAAAAAGGTCTCCTCCGAAGAGCCACAGGGGAAGAACAATTAGGAGAAAAATTCCTTTATTCATCATCGTTTCGGCGATAGATATTTCCAGTTTCTTGAAGGACTAAATCGTCTTGTATGGCCAAATAGAGAGGGAGGGAAAAGAGGGTCTTTTGTCGAAATGACTGGATTCGTTCATCTTCCGTACGCCGGCCTTGAAACCAGTAGTCCGCCAGAAAAACATCTGCCCTGTCACGGGACAGAAAACTGCGGTCAACGCGCCCCACCTGTATCATGTGGGTCCCATCCATGCGTTCTCTGGATCGATTCTCCTGGGGAATCAGCCGTGTCTGTATTCCCCGCTGCTGGAGCTGGAAGGAAAGGGCGACGGCCGTGGCGTAGGTGAGGGGGTCAAAGGAGCTGTAGAGCAGTTCCACTGGAGCTTGGGGGGGAATACCGTGAGGTGAGGCGAGGATGTATGGCAGAGGTGTTTCACGGGGGAGTATGCGGTCGAGATTTTCTCCTCGCTGTGACAATTGATCTAAGAGAGGTTCTGAGCGAACTACTCCCCAGAGAAATTCCCGTTCTTCCTGTGAAAGGCCGTCCCCAAAGGAGAGAAAGAGTATGGCCTCGTCTATCTGCTCCACCTGTTGTGGGCCAATCCGGCGTTTCATGGCATCAATATTGTCATCTTGATACAGAAGGGTTGCATCAACTCGGTTGAGCGAGAGGGCAATAAGGGGGTCGTACTGCTCCTGATATTCAAGGCGAATTTCTGCCGCGTAGGGAGGCTGTGTCGTATCAGCGATGGTATACACAATGTTTTTTCCTTCCAGACTACTTCTGTAGCGGTTTTGCAGTCCGGGAAGATAGGTTATGAGAGCGGGGGCAAAGCCGTGTCGTTTTGGCTCGGTAAGTTGGAGTGTTATGCTGTCATGTGCACCGGGGCGCAGGCCCGTAATTCGTCCTTGTGTGGAAATATCTTCTATTCCCGTAAGCATGCCAAGAAGGGCCTGAGCGAGGGGGGGGTCTTTTTGAAAGAGCCTGTTCCAGAGGCTTACCAACTCAATGGTATTGCTCTCTGTGAGAAGATGATGAGAAAAGGAGAGGTGCACCTCCCGGCCATTTTGTGTTATATTGATGTCATCCGAAGCGGGAGCACTAAGACTTTGGAAAAGGGAGAGGGGGGAAAAAAAGGGGTGGCAATGCGGATATGTGCTGTGGTATCAAAGCGGTGCGTCGTGTCTTCCCTGTCCCTGACAGAATCTTTTTCGGGAAGAAGCTCAAGAAACTCCGCTTCATCGAGAATGGTAAGGGTGTCGTAGTCTGCTCGGGAGATAAAGAGAGTATCCTGCCCCATTTTCCATTGTTCCCACATGGCGGGAGATATGGCCTCCTCCATGCGAGAAAGAAAGGCGTGCATGGTACTTTGAGAGTCAAAAAAGAGCCGAAGATTGGGATAGGTATGCTCATCTTCAGGAGGTAGCTCTGCATAGGTGGGTTCCACCTCTGGATCGGTACGAGTCAGTTCTACCGTATCCTTGGTACAGGAGATACTTACCAGAAGGAGGAACATAGAGAATAGTACGGGTTTCACAGAGATCTCCCTGAAAAAAAAGAGCAGTGATGGTAAAATATTTCATCGGGGGGAGAAGAGAAAAGAAATCCGTAATTATTATGCAGATGAGCGGCCTCGGGGCAGTGTGGGAAAAATGTGACAGTGTTGCACGCCATGGCATGGGGGTATAGGTGGTTTTTTTTCTCAAGTATATAAAATTTGGGCAACGTAATATGTATGCAGTATATTACTACATGGGTATAACAAGTTTTTATGTGAGGAGAATCTATGGTACTGTTTTTTTCTTTGGTTTTGATGGTTTCTATGACAACATGGGCTGTGCCGGTTCATGACTCCTATGGTGGTGCGGTGGGCTATTCCATGGACAGCGAAGGGGGGCGTTCTAATGGGGGGGGGTCTCCTGCAACGGAGGAAGATTCTCTCATACATACTTTTCTGGCTGACGGCAGAGAATACACCCTCAAACTAGAACGATATTCCATACGGGGAGAACAGTTTGAGGTCATTGTGGAAGAGGAGTCGGGAGAGCGTACCTCCTACACCCCGGGGCCGTCCCGCACGTATTTCGGCACCGTAGCAGGTGATCCATACGGATCTGCTGCGGCCATTGTAATGGCCGATGGTTCGGTTCATGCACGGGTGTATCTCAAGGGTGGAGCCACCCTCTTTGTGGTGGATGATTCGGTGGTGCAGCGCCGTGGCTGGGAAGCTGCAGAGTTTACCTTTCCCGCCACCAATATGGCCCAGTATCGTGATAAATCTTCCACGGATGAGGTGTACTCCTTTATACTTGCCGTGGATGCTTCTTATGACTATTATCAAGACTTCTCCACTTCACAGGAGGTTGTGGACTATATTGAGTTTAGCCTTGCGGCGGTACACACTCTCTATGTGAGAGATGCCATGCTTGCTCCGCGTCTTGGGCAAATCTTGCTGCGGACTTCGCAGGATCACTGTCCCTATGAAGGGCTTGATCAAGGAGACGTCTTAAGTACCCTGCGAGATATTTGGGGAGATGCCGCGAGTGCCCCTTCCTTTACCAATGTTGCCTACGTTTCATCCCGCTGGGCAGGTATGGCGTATATGCCGGGTATAGCCTCCATTAATTCCGGGGGAAACGACGGCTATTTTGATGTGATTTTTCGTCATGAACTGGGGCATAACTGGGGCGCGGCTGATTGGCATGCCGGTAGCAGTGACGGGGGCGTGCCCGAAGGGGCAACAATTATGAGCGGTAACTCCTTTGGACGTATCAGTGGCCCCACGGTACACACCTTCTTATCACATCGGGATACCTATTTTTCAGATCGCCACGTTCATCCGGTGGGCCTAGAGGAACGCATTTCCTATCCCCCCTATGCCATGCTTGGCCTGTACGAAATAATGGAGGGTACAACTGTCTTTGAGCTTGACCCGACGGAAAATGATCATGATGCGAATGGAGACTCCTTGTTCCTTGTTTCTTTCGATTCAACAACGGCCAAGGGCTTGTCTATCACTTCTTCTGACGCAGGGCTTCCCCAAATTAACCTGGGGGACACCCCTTGGGGGACGGAGGATTTCTTTTTCTACGAAATAGAAAATAGTCGCGGGCTTCGTGATCGAGGAGTTGTCTACTTTCGTGTTGCTCCTCCCTACAAACGCATCCCTCGGGAGCGACTCTCCATAGAATCGGTGAGTAGCTATCAGCCCGGCAGTGGCGATGCTTCCCACGTACTGGACGGTGATCTTAGTACAATCTGGCACTCACAGTGGGGCGATAATCCGCCACCCCATGATATTGTTCTCGCCGTAGATTCTCTGTATACTGTGGGAGGCCTTGAGTATACCCCGCGTCAAGAGGGAGTTAACGGGCGTATTCTTTCCTATGAGGTGTATGCAAGTGTCGATGGAGAAACGTGGGGAGACCCCCTTGTTGTGGGAGAGTGGGGGAATACCGCTGGGGTGAAAAATGCATATTTCCCAACCCTTGAAGAGGCTCGATACATTCGTCTGCGTTCCCTGGAGGGCACGAACAATAATTCCTCGGCCGCGGATATCGGTATTTGGTACATGCCCGATGACACGGACGATCCCGTATCATTACAGAAATATGAACAGTCCCGGGACAGGGTGCAGATTGCGGTTGGACAAGACAGGCTCTTCCTCTCCCGTCCTTTTTCTGAAACGGTGCAGGGCACTGTCCGTACCCCATCGGGACGAACAGTCTATTCTTTTACTGTATCAGCAGGAGCGTCCCAGATCGACCTTCCTTCAGGAATGCTTTCACGCGGGGTGTATCTTATTTCTCTTGATACACCTCAGGGACACACGATCTCCCGACTCATAACTCCCTAAGGACGTGGGTACTGGTGCATATTTCGTCTTGGCCTCGTTGTAAACGAGGCCTTAATTTTTTCTTCAGCTCCCGCCTTGTGTGTACACGAGGCACACCAGCCCCTTTGATGCATCTAACTTATGTCTGTGGTGAAAAAAATGCACTTACCAAGAGCCTCGGAAACAAGACGGGATATCCTAAAAAAACACGGTATCGACGGTTCTTGTATGTCCTATGCCATTTTCTTTTGTTGGTGCATTAGAACTTTTAGCTTCTTCGATGATTGCTGATCATTTTTTTCCGAATCGCTCACAATCAAGAAAATGTTTGTGAACTCCATTATACGATATCGATAGAAGAAACTATTTCAGGAAAAAAAGATCATCGGTCATTATCACCCTGAGAAAATAACAAGCCAATATAAAAACAATAAGGTTTGGAACGAACCACGAAATACTTATGAATAACCTTCAATGTATCCACCGTTTAAGAATGTTCGTGTACCCCCTCATACAAACATCTTCTGAAGCAGGCAGCGCTTCTACTCTTTGCGCTCATCCAGCTCTTTTTCCAGGTCGGTGTCGTTGATTGAGACCCTCCCGCAAATGGTGGACATATAGTTAAAAATGGGGATGTAACTCTCCAGTGTCAGCCAGCAAAGACAATACGATGTTTTTCAACAAGCCGTATATAAAACAAGAGCATCTTGAAACGGTACTATCGATTGTTTCATTGGAACCCTCTAAATGCGCAGTGAGCCGTAAACCAGGTTTGTGCAGTGATTATTCAATCCGTTCTGTTATGTATAGAGTCGGTTTTGTTATGAATTGATCAATGGTAGGATATTCACGCAAGGGTTTTGGGATACATCAATACCGAGAATGGATGGCATTTTTGTAATGGTTTTGGGTAGTTGTGTTAGTTCATTATTCGATAGATAGAGATAGGTTAAGCGCTTCATTGTATACACGTCAGGTGGTAGCAACTGCAACCTATTGGAATAGATTGAGAGGATTTCTAATTCTGGCAGGCCTATCAGTTCTGGGGGAAAGGAGGTATAGGAATTGTTTGAAATATTTAACCGTCTTAGTGCTTTGAGGTTTCTAAACTCTTCCGGCAATTCATATAATTGATTTCCAAAAAGAGAAAGTTCTTGAAGATTGACAAGCCCCGCAATTTCAGGTGGTAGTTCTGTGATATTCAGAGAGTTTAGATTAAGAGTAGTAAGATTCTTGAGAGACCAGATATTTGACGGGAGCACGAGGTTATCATTCTCTGCCAAAGAGAGAACTTCCAACTTCTGCAGAGCGCCAATTTCTTGGGATATTTCCGTGATTTTTCCATAAGAGAGTCGTAGTATCACAAGATTACGGAGATTCTCGATTCCCGACGGTATTGATCCTATGGTATTGGTATGAAGTGTGAGGGTTTCAAGGTTTTGTAGGGAGAGAATCTCCCCGGGAAAGGAGGTGAAAGAATTATTATCTAAATACAATTCGGTAAGCGTGGTAAGTGAACTCATTTCAGAGGGAAGTTTGCCTAATCTGTTCGATGAGATGTCTAATTTTCTCAGATGCGAGAGATTTGATATAGTATGAGGAAGGGCGGATATTCTGTTTGATGCAAGGGATAGGTTCGTCAATGCCCTAAGGTCTCCGATTTCTTCGGGTAACTCCGTAAGTATATTGCGATTGTGAGGTGAAGAGATACTTCCTGCTCCCCGCATTGCGGGTGCTCCAAATCCTGTTTGAAACGGGGGGAGTGCATCATGCCTCCTAGTATCGTTGCCCTTGGTACCATTTGAAAGGTCCAGCTTTTTGAAGTGATTTCAAGTTGGCCATATCTCTCGGAAGAGTGGAAATACCAGCCTTGGAAGTATCAGTGCTTCGACGCGTCCCAGAGAGTTAATAGAGACGCCTTCCCACGTCGTGATGGGAGTTGTAACATCCAATGATTCGAGAACGCTTGGTGTTGTATCATTGGGAAAAAGAAAACATCTTACTGATGATGTTTGCGTTTCGTTTCCCCTATTTTCAGTTTGAATTGCCACCAATGCTAAGGAGTCCCCTTGGCGACTATCGATATTCTGCCCATAGACTGCAGATCCAATCAGCAAAAACAGCAGGCAGATCTGTATTATAGGAATGTTTCCATGCATGATAATTCCTTTCTCGTAGATGGATTATATATATACCGTTGCAGATTATGATCACTGGAAGTAGTCATGCGTAGCGCATGGGGAGTATATATCATCACAGGACTTTGAAAAATGGGAGGAGTAGTTGTACACATTGACCTGCTCCTCCTTTGTCTGGTTAGATATACTGCGTATCCGTAGGTAAGATACATGATGTATACTTATCCCAGTATATACCATGGTGGTAAGAATTAAAAATTCTCTGTTTCAAGGGCGGGGGCATCTTTAACTGGCGGTGCTCTCGTGATTATTTGCGACGAAAAATTATCGGTAGGGGAAAAGTAACCGTGTGAGGATGACTCACCTATCAGTACCTAAAAAAAAGAACTCCCGGAATGGGGAGTTCTTGTATGAGCCTTGATACCCTCTTCTTAGGCATAGGTCACGGTATATTTTTTGCGAAGCTCCTTAATCAGCTCTGCAATAATCTCTTGGCTTTTTTGCCGGGTGAGAAACTCTTTAATTTGATCCTTTGCCTCTTCAAAGGAAAGATCCTTTGATGGCCGGTGATCTGTCTTTTTGATAATATGGTATCCAAAGGGAGTTTCTACGGGAGCACTCACTTCACCAATAGAAAGATCGAGCACTGCTTTTTCAAAGGCAGGGACCATTTGGCCCGTCCCAAACCACTCTAAATCACCACCCTTTTTTCCAGAAGGACAGTCTGAGTGCTCTTGCGCCATCTCATCAAAGGAGGCACCGGCATCTATTTTTCCATGGATCTCTTCGGCAGTCTCACGAGGCCGTTCTGTATCTGAAGAGATGAGGATGTGTTGAGCGCGGAGGGCTTCACCGCTTTTCATACGCTCCTTATTTTGCTCATAAAAGGCGTGTAAGTCATCCTCCGTAAGGGAGAGCTTTTGTTGTACCTCATCTTCGGCGGTAAGTTGGCCAGACATGTCACGGCGCATGTTTTCTGCAATGGTATCCACCGTTACATCACTGTCTGCAAGCATTTCAACAACTTTCTCTTTGCCGCCATATTGTGCATAGAGCTGTTCCATTTGGCGCTCTACCATTTCATCGGTAACGCTGAGGTTACGATGAATGCTCTCTTCCTGAAGTAAGCTGTTTTCGATAAGGTTTTCAAGAAGCATGTTCCGCTCTTCTTCTGTCACGGATTCTTTCTTATTTTGCTGCTTAAAGGCTTGTTCCATGCGATCAAGATCGTCACGGGTAATTTCTCGGTTCTCTACCCAAGCTACTGCTTCTGCCATTTTTCATCCTTTATTGAAACAAAGACACGTGGCAAAAAGATATGTTCTGTGCAAAAGAAAGACTCAGGAAATTACAAAAAAGAGGAAATTGTGCAGGGAGAAGAACGTCGCGAATGTGTAGGGCTTTAGAGTTCCGCAATTGTTTCTATAAATTCACGATACCCAAAAGGTTTTATCAGGTATCCTGCAACACCGTGGAGCATGGCGCGGGAGATGCGATCGAAGTCTTCGGGGCTGTCCGCGGCAGAACTAATGATGATTTGTGCGTCAGGATACACCGATAAGAGATCCATGGCCGCCTCGTCGCCGCTGATATAGGGCATGTGCAAATCAATGACCGTAAGATCTGGGGTGTGTTCCTCGTAAAGTCGTACGAGGCTTTGGCCATCCGTACCGAAGGAGATGGCAACGGAGGGAAAATATTTTTGAAAGTATGATTTGAGTACCGTGCGTTGCACAGAACTGTCATCAATCAGTAGTACCGATTTCATTGTCGCCCCGAAAAAGAACAATATAGTATATTTTCGGATACCCTGTGAAAATAGTATGCCTTTTTATTTCTTCCCTGTGGACATTTTTACCGTGTCCGTGGAAGAAGGCATATAGAGTAGGCTCCAGCAATACAGAGACCACCCAGTATATTGCCCAGAGTAACGGGGATGAGATTTGCCATGCATTGTTTTGTTGTCAGTAAGTCGCTGTTAATCAGTGGGATAAGAAATATTGGCATGTTTGCTATGCTGTGTTCGAAACGAGCCACCATAAAGGCGAAGACAGCCCAGTAGAGAAGCAGAATTTTTGCGGTCTCATAGTTTGTTCTCGCTGCTGCCCACACACCGAGACAGATACAGATATTACAGAGGATGCCTCGAAAAAAGAGGGGAAGGAAGGTATAGTGTGCCTTGTTAGAGGCCAGTTGTTCAATAGCACTCAAGGATTCATGACCTGGTAAAAAGAGCCCGGCTTGCTGTATGAGCAGAGCCGTAAGGATGACACCCGCAGCGTTTGCCAGATAACAGACGGTGCAGAGGTAGATGCTTCTTGGCAGAGAGATTTGTTTGTGCAGATAGGTAATTCCCACGGCTAGGATTGTGCTTGTAAAGAGTTCCGCTCCGGCGATTACAATGAAGGAGAGCGCAAAGGGAAAGATAAGCAGGGGAAGAAAGCTTTGGAGAGGAGACGAAGCGGGCACCATGGCAGTGGCAGAAAAGCTTACGGCAATACCCATGGTGATGTACATACCAGCGAGCATGGCGTATATCCAGTAGCTGAGGGGGCTTTCTTGGAGAAGTGCTGCTTTTGTTTTACCGCTTTGGGTGAAGTAGTGGAGGGTTTCCTGATACACGAAGCTATTCCTTAAAAAAAGGAAAATACATTATGTGAAAAAGATAACAAAAACTATTGTGTTATTTTCGAAAGGGCGGTCATGCTACCTAATACGCCCGTGCAGGCCCCGAAAATAAGCATGGCTGCCGCCAGAAAGTTATCAAACCAAAGGAGATATTCCATGGGAAGAAGGGTGGTGCGTATTCCTTGCAGAGCAAGCCACGCCGCCGCTGCTCCGAGGGTTCCTTGGAGGAGCCCCTCGATAATAAAGGGCATGCGAATATACCAGTATGAGGCACCAAGGTACTCCATATTAATTACTAAGTCTTTGCGGGCATAGATGGTGAGTTTTACCGTATTGGCAATGGTAAAAAACAGGGCGGGAAAGATAATGGCAAAGGCTCCCAGCAGCACTCGGGTGATACGCCCTTGAAACTCCTCAAGGGTGCGAAGCCACTCTTGCGCGTAGTGGATCGATTCAACTTCCGGAAAATCATGAATCTGTTGTGCCAGTTCTTCCGGTGCAATGGAGGCATCTACGCTGGAGATGTAGAGAGCAGGGGGGAAGGGGTTTTGGTCGAGGTCTTCCACGAACTCGTCTCCCCATAGCGAAGTAAACCGCGTATACTCTTCACTGCGGGAAGAAAAACGGACCGTGCCGATCTCATCCAATTGGCGAAGCTCTTGTGCGAGATCTTTGCCTGTTTCATCGGAGGTCTCCGGAGTAAAGAAAACGGAGATAAGCGGCTCCTGCTGTTGCAGAGAAACCCACGAGTGAAGGTTGTATAGACTGAGAAGAATCGCCGTGAGCAAGAAGATGGTAACGGCAACGGTAATAATAGACACGACCGTAACCATCTTCGCTTCACGGAGTGAGCGGAATGCTTCAACAATACAGTACCGCAGTTTATTCATTATGCCTAATCAATGCGGATAAACTCACGATTTCCCACTCGCTTTATCATGACGGCGGTATTTCGTCCGCTTTCAGGATCAACAGATATAATGCCGGAGAGGCCGTTATACCCGCGTGTATAGGCAAGATGGCTTTGCACATCCTCCACATTTCTTCCCCGTTGCATTCCTTCAAAGATGAGGTGAACTGCATCGTAGGTCAGGGGAACAACAAGGCGTTGTGGCGATTCTCCAAACTGTTCTTCATAAGAAGCGGTGAAGCGATCCCAGCGGTCACGCTCTTCAGTAAGGCTGTAATCGGTGGAGAAAATCATATCTCGCACATAATCACCCCCATCCAGAATGAGATTATTGCTGTCCCAACTATTTGTTCCGAGAACTTGAGTTTGAATTTTATAAAAGGGTACTTGCGCAGCCAGCTTTACCGCATTTGATACGGATGAGGGCATGAAGAGTCCTCCGAAATTTACGGTTGAGTCTTCCACAAATTCTTCAACAAAGGTTCGCTCACGAGAGGTCAGCTCATCTTCTTTGTCTTTTCCCAGCTCCTGAAGAGCGAAGAACCGTTTAATTTCATGAAACTGTTCTCGATGATCGCTGGCGGAAGGAGAGAAATGCTCTGTATGGAGTATGGAACCACCCATGCGTTCAACTTCGTCAATAAAATACTCTGTCACAATGTTGCCGTAGGAAGTAAGCTCTGAGAGAACAACGAAGTCGTAGATTGAGAGTTGTTCCACGGAATAGCGAGCGATACGCTCGGCAATTACCTGCGGGGTAATATTCAACTGAAAGATATTTTCCCCCAGTTCTGCCAAGCCCCCATCGGTGGCCGTGGGGCTAATAAGAAGAATATCGGGATGATCCATGAGCATAGCCGCAGCAAGGGTTGCGCGGTCACTCATGAGGGGGCCAATAATAACGTCTGTATCATCTTCAATCAAGCGACGCATTTTTCGCGCTGTGGTAACACTGTTGCTTGCGTTATCAAGAATTGTTACGGATATGTCAGAACCGGTCTCTTCGGTAATTGAATGAAGGGCAAGTTCCACTGCTTGCTCTGCATGTCTTCCCAGGATACTGTCACTGCCGGTGCGGGGAATAAGAAGGGCCAGGGAGAGCGTGCTGCGCGGTGCACGGTCTGCCGGTGGTGCTTCGGTGCCAATAACTAAGCTCGTGTCATAGGCACTTTCTTCATACCTTCGCATAAATTCGCGCAAGGCATCTTGCGCCTTGGCGTGATCAACGCTTTTGGTGTGGATAGCTTGATAGAATGTGACGGTTTCCGTGAGGGCGGGGGCAAGGTCATCATGGGAGATTGCGCGAACCTCTTCTGGGTGAAGATACTGCTCCAGAAGGCGTTCCACATTTGTAATGAGAATCTCCATACGACGTGTCTCGGGATCGACTCGTTTTGCCGCATCATTAAATGCTTCAAAGGCATCCGTAAAGAGGGTTCGCTTGGCAGCACCAATTCCTTTTAAATAGGCAACCCGGGCCATTTCCGGTGTGTCGGAATGCTCTGCTTCAAAGCGCTTTGTAAGGCTGTCGAAAGCGGCGTACTGTTCCTGTTGCAGCAGGCTTTCAAGAAGAAGCGCGTGAATCTGTGGATCTGCCGCATCTTCCAATGCCGTTTCGGCAGTTTCTTGGGCTGTGGCATAGGAGCCATCGCTGAGATGTTGGCGAATAGTTGCGGCCATATCGTCGGCGATAAGTGAAAAAACAATCAGACAAACAAAGAGGACAGACTTCATGAGTTACCCTTTCATTATGATGGTACCATTTCTGTAATATATCTTTCTGAGCAATGCATATTCTTCTAATTTTCCCCGGGCATTTTGAAATTTGTTAGATGGTCACTTACGGAGTAGGTATATGTAGGATATTCGTAGAACGGGTTTCGTGGCTCAGTTTCACAGAGCCGGTATCCGAAAATATCCTTGTATTCGTGTGGATCTTCCCCCATGGTCTCAAGTTCTTGCAAATATTCCAAAAGAGATTTTGACTCCACAATAATCACCCGCCCCATGTTCTCTGTTATGGGGCTGTGCACACGGTTGTGGTCGTGATCAAAATCAAGAATGCGTCGGCCATCGTCAGTAAACCCAACCGTACGAAAGGTAAGGCTTTTTCCCACCCCGGGAAGATTAAGCACGCTGCGATCAACAGCAATAAAGGGGAGATCTTTTTGCTTCATGTAGGCCTGGGCCTCTTCGGCCATGTTTGTGGTGCGAGTGACGAGAAAGGACAGATCGTCCTTGGTATAGCCAAAACTCTTCTCTTCCATCTTCTCCTGCACGATTCGTGCGTTTGTGGCGAAATTCTCTTTATTCTCAAAAAAACCTTTCACGGAGAAGGTATAGTACGGGATTACCCCGCACTCATTCAGGGTTTTACGAAGTTTTGCCGTATGACCCCGTCGTGATGCCGCGGCCGTAAATACTTGCTGATTGGTAATATACCAGCCAGTTTCAGAGAGATTCTGCACGGCCTGTTCTGCTTCGGGGGTAATTTCCATGGCTGATTCAAAATGTGTTTGAATTACACATTGGTCAATACCAAGGGCGGTTGCCTCTGTTTTAAACCAGCGAAGGGTATCACATAGTTCTGTGTCTACCCGTTGTGGAAGATAGACCGGAAGCCGTGTTCCTAAACGGATACGGCTAATCTCTGCAAAATTCCGCTTCAGGGCGGCATTCTTTTCTTTTTTCCGCTGAGCCATTTCCAATACGCGGGTAAGAATGTATCGCAAGGTGCGATTTTTGCTCATGAGAGCATCACCTCCGGTAATAAGGATATCCCGCAATTGCGAATCTTCCTCATAGTAGTTCAGCAGACACTCAAGTTTATCTTTCCACGACTGTTTCGGTGCCAGTTTTGAAAGATCAAAATTGAGGTCGCCGCTTTGAAACCCGTACATTCGTTGACATGAAGAACATAATCCTCCACAGGCTCGTCCGATGGTTTCCGGTATTAATATAGCAACTTCAGGATAGCGTCGGTGAATATTATGGGAGGGAAGAAGCCAACCGGCGGCGTTTGGTTTGCCTATTTCTACGCTGTCTTCTTTTTCCCATGCTCGAATATGCCCAAACTCTTCGTTGAGATTTTCACTGTAGAAAATGTACTGTCTGATCGCAAGGTCATCCCCAAGATCCTGTTGGTTACCGCAATTAAGCAGAGAGAGGTAGTAAGGGTTGACAAAAATGGGGATCCCCCGTTCTTCGGCCTCTCTCATAATGCGGGCTGTTTTTGTATCGAGGGAGTTTCCCAAAAGAGAGAAGAGGCGTGCCGTATCCCGCACGGCAAAGGCAAGGTGAAAGGCAGAGGTTTTCCACCATTGTTCTACCTGAGCGATTCGCTCTTGTCGCGACAGGGATGGATCAAAGGCATATTTTTGGGGACATTCCCCGCGTTCAATTTCATCGGTAATGGCAGCGATAATACGTGCCTTGTTTTCTCTTCGGCGAGCAATAATGTGGTCATCAAGACCGGTGGGATGTCTATCCATCCATTCATGAAGGTGGTCGCGTCCTACTGTGTCAGGGCTGTTATGTCCGCCGGCTTGTTCAAAGAGATGACGCAACTCTTGCCAAAGAGCTCTGCTTAACTTGTTCTTTTTTTCCAGGGTATCCCAAAAACACTTCAAGGGTGTACTGGTGATGGTTTCGCGATAGTTCCCATCAAAAAAAGACTCTCCTTCGTTTTCAAGAAGGTGGTAGAGGGTAATACACCCATAATCTTGCCAGCTGAGGTTTTGAAAGGCTGCATACCCAACGGTATGATATCTGCTGTAGGAGAGAGCATGGGGATTGGAGGAAAAATAGGTGTCCACATAATCCTGGAGAAGCATCTTGAATTCCGTGTAGGAGTCTGCCTGAGAGACAATATCAGAGAGATAGGGCAGGGTGGTAACCCAGGAGGAAATCTCTTTGTGTGTACTCATTTTTGTAATATCCATATTCATTCTCCGTACTAAAATGATTGGCGCACCAATCGGTTCTACTCAATAAAGCCAAATTCATTCAGTTGAGAGGCGTTATCTCGCCAATGGGGTGTTACCTTAACAAAGAGCTGGTATTGTACTTTCTCACCGGTGAGTTTACGCATTCTCCACTCAGCCTGACGACGGATCTTTCCTATGGTCGTTCCCTTATTTCCAATCAAGATGGCTTTTTGTCCCTTTGTTTCCACATGAATGTCTGCGTTAATATGGTGTACCCCTTCCTCCTCCGTATAAGAGGTGATTTCAACGTGGGAGGCGTGCGGAACTTCACGATAGGTAAGCCCAATAATTTGTAGACGAACATATTCAGCGGCAAAATAGCGTAAGTGTGCATCCGTAATCTCATCGGGAGAAAAGTAGCGTGGTCCCTCGGGAATAAAGGGCCGGAGAAAGTCGACAAAAACGTCCCGTGCATCCGGTGCTTTTGCACTCACCATAAGACGAGGGCACTCTGTAAGACCGGGGTAATCTGCAAGAAAGGCCGCAATACGCTCTTCAACTTCTGGAAGTGTGAAGAGATCGACCTTGTTGAATATGAGAACAACTTGCTTTGATGTACGCGCTTTTTCTGCAAGCGCTGCAAGATGAGCCTCTTCGGCCCCTGCTTTTCTCGAGATATCAATAAGATAGCAGACGATGGTAATACCTTCATCATGAAGCATAGAAAGGCCATATTGAGATATGCTTTTATTAAGGCGATGCTTTCCCATGTGGATTCCTGGGGTATCCACAAAAACTATTTGGAGGTCCTCTTCTGTGTAGACACCATTCATATTTTTTTGTGTCGTTTGGGGCAGGGGCGATACAATGGCAAGGTTTTCCTCGAGCACTGCATTCAACAGGGTTGATTTACCACTGTTGGGACGCCCTATGAGAGCAATAAAGGCAGATTTGAAAGAGTGAGAGTCACTCATGAGCAGTATCCTTTTGTTCATGTTGTACTTGTTCTTGCAGATTCATGACATGGCGTCGCATAAGTTCTGCACCAATATAGGAAGATCGTCCCTGCCAACGTGGGGGTTTTATCATTACCACAGCGCAGGCAACATTTTGTTCTACATCATCTTCATCAAGAAGATAGCCCACAAACCAGTCAACGAGGCCATACCCGGCCATGGTGAGCGTTCCGGTTTTTCCGCCGTAATGAAAGTCCCTAAATCGGGGGGAGTCTCGTACAAAGGTAAAGGCGCTCGTGGCTGTGCCATAGCGTGAAACATCCTTCATCATCTCATTTAATGGAGGGTAGTTTTTTGCCTTAAATGCTCTTCTCCAGTAACTGTCTGAGCGGGCGTAAACCTGTTTTTCTGTTTCAAGGTCTATTACGGAATCAACAATGGTTGGAGTAAGCATTATTCCCTGGTTTGCAATAGCTCCGGCCATAAGAGCCCCATGAATGGGAGAGATGGTATTTGTATAGGAGAATCCCGAGGCTGCTTGCGCAATCTCAAGATTTGTTTGTGGATAGTGGAAGACGCTTGTGTCTACGGGAAGCATGAAGGGGATTTTGGTATTAAACCCGAAGTTTTGAGCGTATGTATAGAGATTGTTTGCTCCTAATTCAAAAATACCCATGGTGCCAAAGACTGGGTTTATCGATTCGGCAAAGGCACGTCTGAGGCTAATATCAATTCCAGCACTGAGGTGTTGCTGAAGCTGATCCTCCTCAAGGGTATATTTATCACCATGATATCGAAGTACATGTTGTTCGGTATGCCCCAATATTTCTACAGCAGCTGTTGCGGTGACTATTTTTGCAATGGATGCTGCTGGGATGGACGCATTTGTATATACGGGGGTAGAGAATTCGCTCATTGATTCCGGATTATCCGGGTTTTCGTAACTGGAAAGTGAAAGGATACGCCCGGTCTTGGGTTGAAAGAGAACCACTGCACCGAAACGGGGGCGATAACTTTCCATGAAACTTTTCCCTAATCGATTAAGGCGTGGTTTCATACTGTAGTGTACTATCATAGAGCGATCTTGCCAGACGAGAGTGTCCGGGGTGCCCGTAAAATCCTGTGATGCTGATTTCAGCAATTGTGGCAGATCATCATGGGTAAGGGAAAACGATGGTGGCAGTGTGGCAGAGGTATCAAGGGCTACTTCCTGCGTTGGTACAGTGTCGGATGGCTCGGTTGTGTCAGGGCGTGCATCGTCCTTGACAGGCGTTTGGTCTGCTCTCTTGGGAGGTTCCACCTCTCCTCTAAAACTGGGGATAATGACCCTGGAAAAGAAAAAGCTCACGAGTATTAGAAAGAGAACCAGGCGAATACGCCCCTTTTGGGGAGGGCCTGAAGAACCGTTTCTTTTTCCGTACCGACGATGTTTATATGGAGTGTGTCCATAGTTTTTTGTCATACCAACTCCTCACTGCTTCGGTCTTTTATCATGGGAGCACGTTTTTTCCCCATATGAATAAAAAGCTCACCAAGAAGCCCCAGGGAAAAAAATTGGACAGCCACAATAATGGCTGTTACCGCAAAGAGAATAATGGGGCGGACATGCAGGGGAGAGCCAGAAAACCATTGAATGCCAAAGTACGTAAGTATTGATCCGCCAATGGCGAAAAGTATCAGGCTGAATATGCCGAAAAAATGGAGGGGGCTCGTCATATATTTGCGAAGGAATATAAGGGTTATAAGATCAAAGAAGCCGTTGATGAATCTATCTGCGCCAAATTTTGTTTTGCCGTATTTTCGTTTATGATGGGGAACGGGTATCTCCGTAACTGAGAAGCCGTTCCAATGAGCAAGAAGGGGAAGGAACCGGTGGCGTTCTCCATACACATCCAAGGAACGAGCCGCTTCTCGGGTATAGGCCTTAAATCCGCAGTTAAAATCATGAAGGCGGATTTTTCCAAAAAGGGAGGTGATGCGATTAAACACTTTTGAAGGGAGATTCTTAGAAAGAAAGGGATCTTTTCGGTGTTGCTTCCAGCCGGAAACAACATCCCACCCCTCCGAGATTGCGTCAATGAAGTCTGGAATTGCCGCAGGATCATCTTGTAGATCAGCATCCATGGTGATAATAATATCCCCCGTGGCGTGACTGAAGCCGGCGTTTAGGGCTGCGGATTTACCCTGGTTTCGTCCCAGGGAAATATAGTGTATTTCCCTGGGACATGCTCTATGAAGTTTCTGAATAATTTGTAACGAGGAATCGGTACTGCCATCATCTACAAAGAGAATCTCCAGATCGTAGCTGTGTTCGTGTGCAACAGTACGGATCTTCTCCGTGAGGGGAGTAAGACTTGCTTCTTCGTTAAAGAGAGGTATGACAACTGTTATCATGGCAAATCCAATATAAAAGGGGGGTAAAAATATACATTTTTTACCCCCGGAATATCAGCACTTACAGGTATTCGGTACTGTTTTTCTTATTTGTTGAAGAAACTTACCAGATCTTCCAGCTGTGTTTGAGAGGGCCGAACCTTTCGTGGCGCATTCTCAACCTGCTTCATGGAGAGAGAGATTCGTTTTTTCCGTTTATCTACCTCTACAACTTTCACACGCACAGGGTCACCCACGCTCACCACTTGATCAGGAGTCTCAATATACTCATTGGCCAATTCAGAAATGTGAACCAATCCATCGGAGTAGGAGTTGATATCCACAAAGGCACCGAAATTAGTAATATTGGTTACTTTTCCGTCGAGAATCGCTCCTTCTCGCAACTCGTTGATTCGCAAGGGTCGCGCCGGCTTACTGGAAAGAGAAATGTATCGTTTTGCCACCTTCAACTGGTTTGCAATATTTTGTTGAATAAAATCTTCAACCCTGCTGTCGTCAGCATGGAAATCCTGAAGTAAGGCGGTGGTGCGAATAAGTTTTTCCGGAGTAACACCCAATTCGTCACAGACCGACTGTACCAAGCCGAATTCTTCAGGATGAACGGTCGATTTATCCAAGGGGTTATCTGACTCTGGAAAAACGATATAACCGGATATGTTATTGTATTGCACTGCGTCCAAACAGTCGAGATCTTTCAAGTCTTGTTTGGATGAGATCCGTTTTTGCTGTTTTGCACGGCGAAGTTCACGCAGCTGAGACTCATCAAGTTCGAGACTGGTGAGAAGATAGTCGTTGGCTCCATTTATTTGAATACCGTATTCAAGGGCTGCAGCAACATAGAGGTCGTCAATTAATTCACCAATGACAGAACAGTCCAGAAGTTTTTCCTGCGGATGTATTGAAAAGCAGTGCGCCCCAACTTTACTAATAACAGCAAAGGGTTTCATCACGGAGAGAGCGTACGCTAAATTTTTAGAAATCTCCTCTGAGAGGCCTTCGGTCTCTTCAATAAAATAGGCAGATTTCATGAGTGCGCTGGTTTTTGTTGTTAGAGGAACGCGTTCAACTTCCGGTTTTGATACTGTTACCTTCGATGTTTGATCAATTACGGACTCTACATATTCCCCATGGTCATTGTTTAAAACAGCAATGCGGTTGGGGTGGTAGAGAGTAAAGAGTTGTTTGATCTTTTTTGATACAAAGGGACGTCCGTATTGCCGGATCGTTTCTCTGGTGCAGCGTAGCATACTTCCTAAGCTGTCTACCACAAGAATGTCAAGGGCATCTTCGGAGTAAGCCGAGGCAAAGAGAAGTGTTTTTTTCGTGCTCTTGGCATACTCTTCAACCATGGGACGAAGGTCCCGTTTCATCTCCTTTATCAGCTCATTTTCAGCCTGCTCATAGTAATGATCCTTCACACTGGTTTCCACCATGGGATAAATAAGGCGGTTCCACGCATCTTCCAAGGATTCCATAATGAGCTGATCTTCTTCTGGAGCTGCATCTTCCCAAAAATGTTCCTTCATCAACTCCATGACATGAATGGGAGGAAGCGCTACTTTTACTTTAATATCACCAGCTTCTTCATCCTTTCGCAGATCAAGGATTTCCTTGCTCTCAAGGTCTGAGAAAAGCATGTTCTCATCGGTGTATTTATCATATTTCTTCTTTGCTTTCTTTTTAAAATGAAGGGAGACCATTCCTTCATCTTCTGCAAAATCGCGGAGCATAATACGAACTTCTTCGTCAAAGCCGTAACGTTCTGCCAGGATATCCACAACACCTTTGCGAACATCATCGGTTGATTTGAGCTCTTCATCAGGGCGAAGGTACTCCTGGGCTGCAGCGTCAAAGTCAGTACATTCTCCACGGTGAATCTGGTCTGCAAGAGGTTGCAAGCCACGCTCAAGGGCAACACGACCCTTGGTGCGCACATTTGTTCTATGTCCGATGTAGACGTCTTCAATTTCTGCTTCGGAAATACTATAAATGATTTTTTCTTCATTTTCCTCATCGAGAAGTTCAGCCTTTTCCAGGACAGAACGGGCTCGGTCACGTAAGGTGACAAGCTCTTCCTGTTTGCGGAGAAATCGGTATATCTCAGAGAGTATATCCGTCGTCACAAAGGCTGATACGGTGGGAACGTAGTTCCGTACAAAATATTTCGAGTTTCCCTCGGTATAGAGCGTACAAATTTCTTCGGCAACTTCGTAAGGAAGCTCCCAGTTATCCTCTATATAGCCAGCAAATTCAACCATTTAGGTCCTTTTTTGTAGATTTATATTTCGTTTGTTTGTTCATTATTTGATTATGAAGAGTCGTTTTGTAGAGCGGTGAGTGCATTTTTGACGCGGTCCACCCTTATTTATCTCCCGTGCAAAATACAATACATGGCAATAGCCTGTCAAATTTATTTTCTAAAACATCCTTTGAGACGATAGATGGTGCTTCCCCGGGCACTCCACTTCTCCTCGTATTCTGTTCGGATATTATCTTCCGGCTCTTGCGCGTGAAGATCAAGGCAAATCTCATCCAGTGTCATACCGAAACGGTGCATTTCCAAAAGAGAGAATTCAAAGAGGGGCCGATTGTCTGTTTTAAAGATAAGCTCTCCCTTGGGGGAGAGAACTTCCTTATAGCGCGAAAGAAATCTGGTGTGGGTCAGTCGTCTCTTTGCATGGCGTTTTTTATGCCATGGGTCGCTAAAGTTAAGATAGATAGTATCGATTTGGCCGGGAGCAAATACATCTGTTAGGTTGCGAGCATCCATCTTAATAAAGCGGAGATTGGGAAGGGCCAGGGCGAGTGTTTTCTCCAAACAGCGAATAAGGATTGAGTCGAATCGTTCCATACCCAAAAAATTGATATGGGGAAAGCGATGAGCCATTCCCGCAAGAAATGCCCCCTTACCGCTACCGATTTCTAAATGAAGCGGGCCTGATTGGGGAAAAAACGAGGGTGCATGAAAGGTTGTATCCGGGTTCATGCAGACAAGGGTGGGATGTTGTGCCAGAACGTCCGGGGCGTGTTTAATATTTCTTTGACGCATGATCTTCCTACGGGGTCAGTAAGGGTTTGAAAATTTCTCCCATGGTGGGGTGTGGTAATATAAGATTTTGTATCTGTCTCGGGGGAATTTTTAACTGTACAATCATGGTGGCGGCAGTACAGAGCTCGCTGACTCCAGCCCCAACCATTTGTATGCCGAGAACTTCCTCTCTGTTTTCAGAAAAGATCGCGCGGGCGGTTCCACTCATGGGGTAAAATTCTGCGGAAAACTTCCCCGTATGTCCCAGGGGAATATCTCGGGTATAGCAGGAAATATTGCGGCGTTGTGCCTCTTCTTGGGTGAGTCCTACCGCGAACACTTCCGGTGTTGTGTAGAGTATTTTGGGAATAGGGTATCCATAATGGGGGAGCGGGGCATCACGCAACAGGGCTGCACATGTTTCTGCGTCTGCAATTGCACCGTGGGCGGTCATCTCTGCGCCGACAACATCGCCAAGAAGAAAGATTTTGCTTTCCCTGTTTTTTTGTCCATGGGGAGCGATTAAGGGAGAATGGGGGGGGAGGCGGCGAAGGGCATCCATGGAGGGGGTCCTCCCGCAGCAGCATAGAAGGATATCTGCAGGTACAGTGGTTTGTCCTTCCGGTCCAATACACGTAACGGAGGTGTTCCGGGCTGCCGTAATTTCTGTGGAGAGGGAGATGGTAATATTTTGCGCGCGTAGTGCCGAAAATAGGCGTCTGCGAAGGGGGCGGTCAAAGCAGGCAAGGGCGGTGTCCGATTTCTCGATAACATGTACCGTGTAGCCCAAGGATGTGTAGATTTGGGCGAGTTCAAGACCGGCAAAGGATGCTCCCGCAATTACCACCTGTGTTCCTACATTTTTCGGCGGGGGGGCAAAATAGGATTCTCCCGGTTGATATCCCGTATATTTTGAGGTGTCGAAGGGGATTGTCAAGGTGCTTCCCGTGGCAACGGCGAGGTGTATTCCGTGGTAGTAGTTTCCGGTATCAGTGACAACACAGACCCCCTTATCAGATTCATTCAGATACTCACCACGTGAGTTACTGAGGGTGACTCCTGCGGTTTTGAGACGATGTTCCAGTCCCTTGCGTAACTGGGATAGTATGGTGTTGCTTCGCTCATGGGGGCACGAAAAGTCTGGAAGGGGGTGAGAGGGAAGTCCCAAATTTTGGGCAATGAGACTCGTGCGCGCATAGGAGAGAAATGTTGTGGAGGGAATACAGCCTCGGTTGAGACAGAGGCCGCCCAGGTCTCCTCCTGTAAAGAGCATTACAGAGTTTCCCCTCTCTGCGGCGGCAAGGGCTAAGGTGTAGCCGGCTGGTCCGGCACCGAGGATAAGGAGATCGGCGGGATCTTTTTCAGAAAAGAAAGGTGCCACGGATACCTGTCTCGTTGTGAGTAACTGAGTAGGTGGGATGTATCTGTAACTGAGAAAAACGCTGCGTATTATAGTTTCGGGCTGAAATACGCGAATCGATAAAGGCAATGAGTCGGTTTAGGGCCATCCCCCCTAAAAACAGGGCCCAGGCATCCTCCCATTGATCTGCAGAATCACGCAGATCGGTATAGCGCTCTTGGTTGGCCCGTGATGACCAACGCCATTCGTGATCGGGATCGGTAATTTTACGATCAAAAGAGCGGCCTTGTTCAAGGGCGATATTATAGTCATCGCTACTTTCAAAGATGCTCATGTAGAGCCAGTAATTATTATCGCGATCAAAATCCGCCTTTGTCCCCGCTTCTCGTTCTGCCAAGGCAAAGGCGTTATCCATGGTACGGTTTGAGGTGCGCCGCGAATAGATCATGCCCGTAAGCACCACCGCTTCCACGGCAAAGTAGAGAGCTGCTCGTCGGTGATCTTCCACGTAGAGGTGTCCCGTACCGGGCACTGCCATGCTCATAAAGGCTGCGCCCCACTCACTTTTCATATCGGGATGATCTTCTCCCGTAATGTCAATGGTAACGTCGTCCCCATTGTCCTGTTCCATCTCAATACGGAGTTCGTCAGTTCCCCAGAGAGGGAGCACAAGAAGGTAGACACAGAGAAGAGGTTTTAGAAACGCCATGCAACCCCCGCTTCTGTGGTAAGCCCCCCATGCACATTACGATACATACTACTGGTAAGATGCACTGCATCGAAGAGACGTTCATCCTCAGCGGGTCTTCGTTGCGCTGACAGGAGGCGTCGATTATGTCGTCGTGCACTAATAAAGGCATCGGTAGCAGACACGACATGATTTACGAGAATTCCAATAACAAAGGTTGTGCTGTAATCGGAGTAGTCTTGGCTCTTATCAAGCATAGAAAGATAGCGCTGTTGCGTAGATGCTGTCCCGAAGGGAGCTTCCAAACGATTCTCTCCCTCAGGGCGGTAATAAATAATATCGTACGCTTCTGCTCCTTCATAGGTCACATCCCCGTCTGCAATACGAACCTCCGTGGCTCCATCCCAGCCCTGTATCATGAGCGGGTTTGCCACACCGAAATCACGGTCATAGGGATCTCTCTTGAAGGATTCCCATAACTCATCAAAGGATTCAACATCACCATATCCCAAACCGGCAACATTAAGATATTCGTAGAGATCTACGTCACCCTGAAACTCGCCGAGCTCTTCAAGGTTTGCGTAAAAGGTTCGTACGTCATCTTCTTCAAAGTGTTCGTCTAGATAGGCGTGAGCACGATCACGTTCATCATCGCTGTCACGGCTAAACTTTATTGCTCCGGCAATGAGAGCTATTTCCACAGCGCCATAAGCAGCAACTTTCCAGTTTCGTTCTACGTAGGCTTGCCCGAGCCCTGGAAGAGCCAGAGAGTAGAGCATGGCCCGTTGTGGTGAGCGATACTCTTCTATGTTTTCTGAAAAACTCACGACCCGCTCATCCTCAGTCTCTGTGGCTGTACGACTGCGACGTTGTTGGGGGGAAAGTTCCTCGGAGGCCTGCTTTTCTGTAGTGTCCGAAGAAGGATCTTCTTCAGAATCATCACGTGTGCGTCGTTGTGCTCCTGGCCCTCCCATGGCACCAATGGGCCCGCCCGATGGCCCTCCAGGGCCCCGTTGTTGCTCTTCAACTTCTTCCTGCGCTTCCTCTTGCACCTCCTCTTCTTCAGTGGATGGAGTCTCATCCTCTGTTTCAGCGGCCTGTTCTTCGATGCGGAATTCACGTCTGATAAGGCGCATTTCTTCTTCTGTCAAGGAGTCATCGATGCTTTCATTGAGCGTATCAGCCTGGGCATCTCTGTTACCCACGGGCTCGGCATTAATGAACAGAGGAAGAAGTATGAGAAAGAGCAGGTATCGTTTTGGGCTCATGGTTCCGCCTTGTTAGATTCGGTAGAGGGTCCTAATTTGTGTTTCAAAACTGCGCGTATCAGCAGCAAAGGCTCGAATGCCCTGAGAAAGTTTTTCTACGGCCATGGGGTCTTCGTTCATGCGCCAGCGAAAATCTGCCTCGTCAAGGCTCAGTTTCTCCTCTTGGCATCCTTGCGCACCCTGCGGAGAGAGTTCGCGCTGTACGGGGGTTGACTCCTTTTTCAACTCACCAAGAAGCTTCGGTGAAATTGTGAGAAGATCACACCCGGCTAATCCATAAATTTGCCCTACATTTCGAAAGCTTGCTCCCATGACTTCGGTTGTGTATCCGTATTTCTTGTAATAATTATAAATGCGTGTTACGGAGCGCACACCCGGGTCTTCCAAAGGAGTATAGGAGGTATTTTCTGTGTTTGCGATATACCAGTCGTAGATCCGTCCCACAAAGGGAGATATCAGCTGTGCTCCGGCTTCGGCACATGCCACTGCTTGGGCAAAGTTGAAAATGAGGGTCATGTTACAGGAAATGCCCTCCTGCTCAAGGATGCGAGCAGCTGCAATGCCTTCCCATGTGGCTGCTATTTTTATCAGGATTCGTTCCTGTGAGACTCCGGCATCTTTATAGAGTGCGATAATACGACGTGCACGGTTGAGGGTTTCTTCTGTTGAAAAGGAGAGGCGAGCGTCTACTTCTGTGGAAACACGCCCTGAGATGTATGACAGAATTTCCGTGCCGAAGTTTACGGCCATCTTATCGAAAATAAGATCAAGACCTCCTTCGGTTTTTTTGCTATATTCTACGGCATCATCTACCAAGGATTTGTATTCCGGCAGCTGTGCGGCTTTTAAGAGCAGACTGGGATTTGTCGTGGCATCGGTGGGACGATATTTTCGTATTTCTGAAATTTCCCCGGTGTCGGCCACAACGGTGGTTATTTCTTTAAGATATTCCAGTTGATTCATGGGACACTCCTTTTCCGTTTTATCGTAAAATAGTTTATGGAACGAGGAGTTTAATGAAATTGTCTAAAGGTCGAATGGGGGTATGGGGAGAGTGGTGCCTCTCCCCTCGATCTTATCCAACAATCATATGGATATTGTTTTCAAAGGCACGAACCTTCTTTTCTACGATACCCTTCAAGGTGCTTAGGGGCAAGCCCGATTCGAAGGTTGATATGTAGAATTTTATCTTCGGCTCTGTGCCGGAGGGGCGTGCGGTGATTACGGAGCCATCTTTGAGGCGGTATTGGATAACGTTTGATGCGGGCAGAGTGAGTGATTTTTCCTTTGTATTGGTGGTAAGATCATGCACTTCTCCTGTAAGGTAATCACGAACTTCTGATACCATAATTCCAGCAAGTTTATGAGGAATATCTTCACGCATCTCACGCATAATTCGTTCCATCTTTTCTGTACCGGCTTTCCCTTCAAATTGCTTATTAATAAGAAATTCTTGATAGTACCCGTATTCTTCCCATATTTCGTTGAGTCTATCCAGCAGCGTTTTTCCCTGCTCCCGATGGTACAGTGCAAGCTCGGCAGTCATGGTTGCAGCGGAAACGGCATCTTTGTCACGAACTGCCGTGCCCACAAGATATCCGTAGCTTTCTTCTCCGCCACAGAGGTATTCATAGCCTTCAGCGCCGGTTTCAAACTCCTTAATTTTTTGTCCAATGTATTTAAACCCCGTAAGTACATCAAAACAGGTGGCTCCGTAGGATTCTGCAACCTTTCGTTGAAGCTCCGTAGTGACAATGGTTTTTACAAAGGCTGGTTTCTCCGGCATTGTTCCTAACTCTTTCCTGCTGGAGAAGATGTAGTCAGCCAGAAGTACACCGAGTTGGTTCCCCGTAATGAGGTGAAATGTACCCTCCGCATCGGGTACCGCAATACCCAGGCGATCTGCGTCTGGATCGGTTGCCATGAGGAGATCTGCTTGTTTTTCTTGTGCCAAGGCAAGACCCATTTGCAACGCTTCCTCTTCTTCTGGATTGGGTTTCTTTACCGTGGGGAAGTCTCCGTTTGGTTCACGTTGTTCTTCAACAAATACCACGGAAACTCCCATTTCAGAAAGGGCACGCTCAAGAGGCATCTTTCCTGCTCCGTGAAGGGGAGAATAGACCACGGTTAAGTCTTTACCTTTCTCAGCCATAAGCTCTGGACGAAGAGAAAGGCCTTTTACCATTTCGATATAGGGTTCATCAATTTCCGCATCAATTAAGGTGATCGTATCTTCTGCATCATCACCGGTAATGATATCCGTCGCGTTGTTTGCATAAGCAACAATTTTTTCATCATGGGGAGCTGTTACTTGGCATCCGTCACTCCAGTAAACCTTGTAGCCATTATATTGTGCGGGGTTATGACTGGCTGTTATGACAATGCCGGCGGTGGTTTTGAGCTGACGTACGGCAAATGAAAGCTCTGGAACGGGGCGAAGGCTTGAGAAAAGGTATACCTGTATGCCATTTCCCGCAAGTGTCTTTGCGGCTTCCTTTGCAAAAATATCAGAATAGTTGCGGCTGTCATAGGCAATAACCACAGAGCCTTCACTGGTGGTTTCAGTAATATATTGGGCAAGTCCTTGGGTTGCTTTCTTGATCGTATAGGTATTGAGGCGGTTGTATCCTCCCCCAATAATACCACGTAACCCGCCCGTGCCGAAGGTAAGGCTTGTATAAAATCGCTCGTCAAGTTCTGCATAATCCTCACGAGAAAGCAGTTCTTCCACTTCTTGACGAAATTGGGGATGCTGCTCCAGTTGGATATACCGTTGCGCTTCTTCTTTTAAACGTGCTGTATCCATTGTGTAACTCCTCTGTCACTAGTAGCTTTGAATTGTCTTATGCCGGCTTAATGTATTGCCCTACAGTATAGTATAGATATTGCCACGGGGCAAGGTAAATAATATAATTATGATATCCTTATAAGATTTCAGCATGTTTTATCTGCAGGGGATATATAATGTATTTTTTTGAAAACTCAGCGGGTTGAGGCGATATGACAGACTCTGATTATATGATGTGTGCGTTACGTGAAGCATGGTCCGTAAAAGGATTTACTGCACCAAACCCTGCCGTAGGAGCAGTGATTGTAAAAGATGGTACTATTCTCGCCCGTGGGGCAACGGCTCCTCCGGGAGGAGACCATGCAGAGGTTGCTGCCCTTGCAAAAGCAGGGGCTGCGAGCCACGGGGCAACAATGTACGTAACCCTTGAGCCGTGCAGTCACTGGGGAAGAACTCCACCCTGTAGCGATGCCATAATTCGTGCGGGTATTACGCGGGTTGTATATGCTGTGGAAGATCCAAATCCCCAGGTTTCAGGGCGAGGAGGAGCCCAGTTACGTGCCGCGGGCATTGCGGTTACCGTGGGAGTTGGGCGGGAAGAAGCCCAACGGATCAATGAAGATTTCTTCTATAGTATTTCTTCCCATAAGCCATGGGTAAGTGTTAAATTAGCCCTCACCCTTGATGGGGCAATAGCAGATTCATGGGGTGTTTCAAAATGGATTACGGGCACCGAAGCACGGCAGCGAGTACATGAATTGCGCGGGTATCATCGGGCCATTGCCGTGGGAGCCAAAACCCTTCAGGCTGATAATCCAAAACTTACTGTCCGCCATGGTGGGGGTACAGACCCAGTGCGCATAGTCTTTTCGTCCACTGACGAAATAGATAGGGCAAGCTATTTCTACCGACATTCACGAGAGGTTCAAAGTATTCTTGTGGTTAACAATAGTGCTTATTCTGCGGGGATCTCCCAAAAAGAAGGGATACATCGTTGGTATACTGGGTGTGATGACCGCCGGGAAGGTATTCAGCGGTTTCTCTCTCTGGCGTGGTCTGAGGGCATTGATTCACTTTTTGTAGAAGGGGGGAGTGGTCTTGTCGGGTCGTTCCTCGAAGCACGAGCCGTAAATCGAGTATATCTCTTTTATGCGCCACAAATCTTAGGGGGTGGTCAAAAAGGACTTGTACTTCCTCCTATGCCTATGAACGAAAGCCTCCGACTGACGAACGTGACATATACCCAATATGGAGAAGACCTGTTACTTTCAGGACTTCTCCCACGTACATGAAAATTACTGACCGCCCCCAATGGTAAACCAGAGGGTCGCAAAGGATTCGTCATAGTCAAAGTCATCACTTCTGCGGATACCGCTTTCAAGGGCAACGGTGAGTTCACCATTAGCTCCCAAGGGCATTCCCATTCCCATATTGAGAGAGAATTCCCGATCGCCTTCAACAGGGAGGCTCTTTAAAGAAAAGCCCCCACTATACGTGATTGTTTCCCAAAATCCGGGGTTGAGTTTGTGTATGGCTGGAGTATACTTTGCTGTACCGGCTATGTGGTTTGTATTTTGGTACTCACGGTCAAGGTCATCTGCGTCGGTCCAGAAGTTTTCCCACTGTATTCGTGAGTAATCAAGATATACCCGAAAATGGCGTGAGAAACGATATCCCAGTCCGAAGGTTGCTTCCGGAGGAAGCTTCATGCCATATTCCTGCGTTACTTCCGATGAATCATGGAGCTCTCGGCCTGAGAAATTGTCATTCACTGTTCTGATAGAAGTGATATTACGTCGCATACGAAGATCATCTTCAAATACATAGGTACCGCCTACGGCGTAGGAGAAATCGCCAACATCGCCTTGGAGGGCGAGTTGGATGGCCGGGGCGCTGTGTTCCCATCGAGTGGTGTCAATACTGCCGATATTAAAATCATGCAAAAGGGTTGTCTGGGCGTTTTGCCGTGTGAGGGTTCGGCGTTCGTAGGCAATTCCCGGGCGGAAGAAGGGGGCAAATTCACGGGCAAAGCCAAGTTGCCATGCCATGAGATCGCTGAAAAAGTCGGTGCTTTTGGTTCCGTATAAGTGACGGGGATCATCTGTTTCAGACGCCCCGGGGTTACTGGAAAGGCGCATTTCTCCGTGATAGTAGTTGTATGCACTGTGTCCCAGTTGATTATACCCAATACCAAAAGTTCCTAGTTCCCCCATGGGAAGAGCCATGCCGAAAAAAGTCGGTGCTCCGCGACGAAAATTGGTATGATCATCACCATCGGATATGCGCGCCATATCAAGACCAAAGCTAAAGGAGTAGGCTGTTTGCCGCACCTGGGCGAGGTTTGCTGCGGTTCCACGCATTAGGAGTGATGGTTGAGGGTCTGCCCCCAGGGCGGAGTTTTGCCCGTGGAAATCCGTGGAAAGTCCCCAAAGGTAATTACCCCCCAAAAGAGATGTCTTTGCTGCTACGGGAAGTGCCGTAAGAGATATCAAGAGAAAAATCGTGCTACACAGTTTCATATATAAACCTCTTAATTCTGAATAATGTAAGTAAAGGGGACTCTGTCAGTATCATTCCAGTATACGCGCCCAAACTCCTGCTCATCAACCCACAGGTAGAGATAGGTATCCGGGATACGTGTAAGCTCTCTGCGGTCATTCGTATTGTGGGACGCATAGCGGATATCCAAGAGATTGCGTACAAGGTTTTCACTCTCTATGGAGATACGCTCAGCGTTCCGCGGAACGCTGAAGGAGAATGGACGAGCCTCTGTTTGTGCAAGAAAGTCTCCAACTGAAAGATCTCCTTCCTCGAAAAGAGTATCGAGAACAAGACCGTACACAGTGAGTTCATCACCATGATAGTCGGGAAAGACTGCAGAATCACTTTGGATACGAAGATTTGAATGCAGTATGGTGGCACTGTTTCTATTACGAATATCCTGCCAAAAATCTCGCATTCCGCCACGGAGCTCTAGACGGGATATCTGTTCACGGGCGCCGTCACTTACGGGGGCTTCGAGATCTACCGAGACAGTATCTGCGACATTCATCCCGTAAAAGCGGGGGGCAAGTTGCAGACTATGGCGTACCGTATCCACGCCGTCATCGTCAGGAATATACTCTTCAAGGGAAAATTTCAGAAGGGGACGTCGCAGAAAGAGAAGTGCCTTGTCTTGTAATTCTGCCATATCCAAAAGCAGAGAGAGGGTGTCAGAGTAGGAGACGGTATCACCTTCGCTGTCCACAAAGGCTGGACGAATGGATGGCGTGGGCACTTCGCGTATCTGGACAAAATTTTCCGCGGTATAGATAATCTTGTTGTCGTGATGAAGGTTTGTGTAGGTGGTGACAATGTCACCGTTTTCGAGGGTATCCCGGGAGAGGGTGTCACCGCGACTGGAGAAAGTTCGATGAATCTCCTGCCGTGGAAAAGAGAGTGAGTCCCGTGTGCCTTCAGGTGATGAGAAATGGTGGAGGGTATCTAGGGGTATCTCATAGGGAATAACCTTTCGTTCTGTGCCGGAGTCATCAATATTGTCTCCTTCAACGCGAAGAATCTGCATGGTATGCTGACGATATTCTGAGGTGCCAGAAAGAGAGGTTGTAACAGTATCAACAATGGTGTCCCGTGCATCCTCAGGAATAGCGTAGTGATCTAAAAAGGAGAACGTCCGGTAGTCATAGACGGGCAGCTCTGTGTATGAAAGAAGATGGCTCTCTTTTGTACGGGTTGTATCGGCAAAGGCAATGGTGTCTGTATTTTCATAACTTCCCAAGGTGTCACGGCTGATACGACGTCCTTCGGAGTGTACATCCTGAATAGTATCAGTGGTAATCATAACGATACTGTCTCCGTGGGAGAATCTCCACCGGTTGTATATGGTGTCTTCACGGGGTGTCCCGTCGTGAAAATGAGAGATATTTAACGGGATTGATCCCTGTGAAGAATTGCCGACTACTGTGGCATAGCCCACGTGGTTCGTTTCCGCGCTGTCTAAATGTGAAAAAAGGTCTGACGAATCGGGGAGAAAGGGCATGGTGTGCGCGGCAATATTGTAGCTTGCCTGGTCAGATTTCGATCTGTTAATATCAAAGACGAGCTCTGCTGAGAGTTTTCTCGCAGTGTCTGCACGTTCATCAAGGGGGTTTTCAAGTTTTCCAAAGAGTGAGTCCAGAACATCTTCAATTGTATAGGGCGTGTCCTCTGTTGCAAAGAATGACATGGATACAAGCGAGCGTTGGCTGTTCCACGTTCCCACAGCAACTTCTCCCTGTCGTTTTCCCTCATCAAGAATATGGTTTTCATAGCGATGTCGACCGGAGAGGGTGTCTGTTACACTGCCACCGCGTTGTGATATATGGCGGGTTTCATAGTTTCCCTCATAGCGAATCGCACTGTCATCTCGCCCACCCACAATGTCAGAACCAAGGGGGCTGTCATCATCAAAAAACTTGCAGGACATAAGCAGGAGGGCAAAGCCGACAAGATAGAGAAGATTCTTCATAGGTGAATTCCTTTGCTGTTTAATTCTCAGTAAAAATATTTGAGCGCTTTTGCTCCAGTCAAACCATATCTCTATAAATACTTCGATTCTCCTGCAAAGAGATTAGGAGAGCGTCGTATTTTCTGTGGATGGATAGGTTCCCAAGAGTTTACAGGGAAACTCCTGTTGTATTTCTCGCAGTGCTGCAGCTGTTTTCGGAGCAGTACTGGAGCCCGAAACGTCGATAAAAAAGTGATATTTGCCGATCTCCTCTTTTGTAGGTCGCGAAATGATGGACGTGATGTTTATCTTTCGCGATGAGAAGGCCGAGGCGATTGAGGTGAGTATTCCCGTGTGATCACTATTGTCCATAACAACTACGGAGGTCTTGACGGTTTCTTCTGGCAGGGGGTTCTTGTTTTTTTCACAAAGCCCGAGAACAATAAAGCGGGTGGTGTTGTTTTTGTAGTTGTTTACATTGGGAATAACCGTGGGAAGAGAGTGCAGCTTTTCCGTGGCATGGCCCGGGATTATTGCTCCTGCTCTACGCTGAGGAGAGGTTAACAAAAGATCGAGGGAATGGATATTGCTATTGGTGTATACCACTTCAGATTGTTCAAGGGTTGATATAAAATTCGAGCATTGACCATAGGCTATGGTTTGCACATACACTTTTTCTAAGCTGGATAAATCTGTATGGTTTGCCACAAAACTGAATCGTATGGGAAGGAGGACTTCACGCTGAATATATACAGGGAACTGTAACAGGCCGTCAAGGGTTTCCTGGACAAAGCCTTCGGAGAGGTTCTCAATAGGAACAACGGCAAAGGTGCTTTGCTGCTCCTGCTGTGTGGCGAATACCTTGGTGATAGTTTTCTCGAAGTGAATCTTGCAGGATATTCCCGTTTCTGCACAGAACCGCCGTGCTGCTTCATGGGAGTACGTGTTCTCGGGTCCCAGTGTGACAAGGTGATTCATAAACGGTTACTGTCCTGAGAGATAGGTGAGAGCTGCTGTGTATCCCGCCGTACCAAGCCCGCTTATAACCCCGCGGCTAACGGGAGCTGTGTAGGAGGTGTGTCGGAATGATTCACGGGTATATATGTTTGAAATATGTACTTCGATAAAAACCATGTCTGTTGAAGCCAAGGCATCACGAAGAGCGACACTGGTGTGGGTATATGCAGCAGGATTGAAGACAACACCCTCTACTCCTTCATCGGCCCAGCGATGTATTGTGTCAATGAGTGCTCCTTCGTGGTTGGATTGATACAGGACAAGTTCCAATCCTAGAGTATGCGCAGTCTTTTTCCAATCTTTGCAGAGAGATTCATAGGTTTGCGAACCATACAAACCAGGCTCTCGTATTCCCAGACGATTGAGGTTTGGGCCGTTTAATATGCCGACGAGCTTCATAGATACTCCTTAAAATACGTGAAGAGAAAGCGTGGCTTTCTCTTCCGTTTTACGAATCATTGTGTTACAGAAAAACGGTTACATTTCTGCGTCTTCTGCTGCTATGGCCTGTTCCAGATCGATATCTTCTTTTACAGGAAAGTTTTCACAATGTTCTTGAAAATCTTCACACTCTTTAATAGAGAGGATGATTCGTTTTCCGTCAAGGTCAAATTCAATCACCTGTGCGTTGAAGGTGTCACCCCGGCGATATATCTGTACCGGGTGTTTTACTTCACGACCAAGCTCTTTGAGGGGAATAAAGCCTTCAACTTCATTGCCAAGGTTTACAATGATTCCGCGATCAAGCATTCGACATACTTCCACTTCAACACTGTTGCCTACAACAAATTTTTGTGATAATTCATCCCAGGGATCTTCCGTTAGTTGTTTAAGACCAAGAGAGATTCGACGTTTAGACTCGTCAATATCAATCACTTTCACATCGATCATATCACCCTTTGACAGAATTTCGTCAGCGGTGGTGATTTTCTTTGTCCACGACATGTCAGAAATATGAATAAGTCCGTCAATACCTTCTTTTAGCTCCACAAAGGCACCAAAGCTTGCAAGGTTACGGACTTTCCCCGTAACGATACTTCCAATGGGGAATTCCTCACGGATGTTATCCCAGGGATCTGGCTCAAGTTGTTTAAGTCCCAAGGATATTTTTTGCTCATTGCGGTCAATTTTCAACACAACTGCCTCAACAATGTCACCTACGGATACAATCTTTGAGGGGTGTTTAATATGCTGAGTCCACGACATTTCAGAGATGTGTATAAGCCCTTCGATACCCTTCTCAATTTCCATGAACGCACCGTAGTCAGTAATGGATACAACTCGTCCACGAACACGTGTTCCTTCGGGATATTTTTCCTCAATGCCATCCCAGGGATGCTCAGAAAGTTGTTTCAGCCCAAGGGAGATACGCTCTTTGTTTTTGTTGTAGTCAAGGACCATTACATCAAGCTTTTGGTGCATTTCCACGATATCATGGGGGTCATTTACGCGGCCCCACGACATGTCTGTAATGTGAAGTAGCCCGTCAACCCCACCAAGATCGATGAAGGCACCAAAGTCGGTGATGTTTTTCACTTCACCAGTAATTACTTTGCCTTTTTCAATTTTTGCAATTGTCTGATCACGAAGTTCTGCCCGTTCTTCTTCAAGAATAACACGGCGTGAAACGACGATATTTCGACGGAGTTTGTTTACCTTTATCACCTTGAAATCAAAGGTTTTTCCGATAATTTCATCCATGTCGGGAATCTGACGTAGTGCAATTTGAGAACCGGGAAGAAAGGCGTCGATGCCGAAAAGGTCAACCACAATACCACCTTTGATGCGGCGAAGTAGTTTCCCTTGAACGATGTCACCCTCTTCGTAGGCGTCATTAATCTTATCCCACACCTTAAGAAAGTCAGCACGGGTTTTAGAAAGGACTAAATTGCCGTCTTCACCTTCCAGACGCTCGATAAAAACATCTATTTCATCACCGGGGGCATACTCTTCAATATTTCGAAACTGAGTAACGGGGATCGCCCCTTCAGATTTAAAATCGATATCGACGTACACTTCATTGTTTGTGATATCAAGAATCTTCCCTTTTACGATCTCTTTTTCTGTGATGTTTGATACAGAATTCACCGTATCTGCTTGTTCTTCATACGCCGAAAGAATCTGATCCACTTCTCCCGGTTTGTAGTTGCTCTCAGAAAAGATGCTCAGATCGACGGGGTTTCCCTGGGCGTCAATGCCCTGTTTTACATTGTCAATAGCCATTAATTATAGCTCCTCACTGGCCCACACCTCAGCGTGGGGAAAAGGTTATACAGTTTTACTATGTTCTATTTTACGTATAATGTACGCAACTTGTTCTTCAAAGGTCAGGTCTGTTGTATCGAGGCGGTATGCGTCGGCGGGTTCAAGCAGAGGCGCCTCGGCACGAGTGCTGTCCAAGGTGTCGCGTTGTGCTATTTCGCGCGCCATCTCATCAAAGGATATGGTTTCAGTGTGTAAATCTTGCAGGCGTCGTTTTGCCCGCTCTTCTAAGGATGCTACCATAAAAAACTTTAACTCAGCGTGGGGAAAAACCACGGTGCCCATGTCACGTCCCTCACACACCGTATCTGCTGCGTGTGCTAACTCTTGCTGCAGTTGAGTCATGGCGGCACGCACCTCAGCAATAGCACTATATGCAGAGACATTCTTGGATGTTTCTCGTGAGCGTATCTCCGTAGAGACATTACGATCGTTGAGATAGAGCACTGTCTTGCCGTCTTCATTGGCAAAGGAGAGCGTGATTGACGAAAGGAGTTTTGTCAATTTACTGTGCTCTTCAGGAGATATGCCAGCCTCTATGGCAGCAACAGTTATGCCACGATACATGGCACCTGTATCAAGGTGGTTAAACCCTGTACGCCGTGCAACTTCCCGAGCAGTACTGCTCTTTCCCGATCCTGCGGGACCATCAATGGTAACTATCAAACAAAATACTCCAATCCAAGAATTCACATAAAATAAAAAATGGATCTTAAAAAAGGTAATTATTATATAATCCTTTACACATTTTAATTTATATGTCATACTGAGAATAGTATATCTCATGAGAATGTAAGAAGGATTATTCATATGTCAGAAGATATTACACGCCGTTTACGTTTGCTCCTTGGAGATGATGAGTTGGTTCGACAGTACACACAACAGTATGGATCGGTGATAGATATTGGGATAATTCGTGAGATGAAAGATTCAGGCAATGCCTCTTCTGAAGAAGAAGTGGGGGAAGACCCGGTGTATGAGCTCACTCTGCACTGCCCCGTGTGTAATAACAAGAATGTTACGGGGTATAATTTAAAAGCAAAATCGCAGAAGGTGGAAGGAAATTTGTTTCTGATCCCTCGGTATACAGGTGTTGGGAAATATCGAAAAGTGAATTTTAATCTTTTGAAAACGATCGTGTGTAATAAATGCTTCTTTGCCTCACCCGATATTAAGGATTTTACTAAGGTGAACGATTTCAGCAATAAGCTGACAAAAAGTCAACTCACGGTTAATCCTGACTTTGTCTCACACCTACGCAGTAGTATGGATGAACGTATTGCCTTCGTTGCGGCTGCATTTCCCGATGTTACGGGAGATCCATTTCTTCGGCCCCGCTCTGTGGATACTGCAATTATTTCCATAAAACTTTCCATGCTGCGAGCAGAACAGGAGATGGATTCCGGTTTCCCCTATAGTCATTATAAAATTGGGAATTATCATTTGCAAATTGCAGAATTGCAGCGTCTGGCTGGGCGTGAGAATCGAGAGTCCATCGAAGCAGCTTCAGAGGAATTTATGGATGCCTTTGATAACTCCGATTGTCCCCAGACGGAGATTGAAGTAAAAACCCTGTATCTACTTATTGCCACCCTTATAAAACAGGGGAATGCGAAACGTGCCGGAGAGTACCTCCGATTTTTTGACGAGATAATTAAAGAACTCAATGACCAAATGTATGATTCAAAGTATAAAGCAAAATATAAAAAGATGATTGGCTCTGTGGACGGATGGAAATCGCGTACCATGAATCTCTGGGAGTATCGGGACGATCCTGAATTCTGGAAAGATGTATAAGCCTAATTGTTAAATATCATCCCGAGAGAGAAGGCTGTAATAAAAGCGTACCATACGTACAGTATCACGGAGTTGAGAATATATTCAAGAGTGGACTGTACTTCCGCGTTACGAGCTTCTTTGCTTTCCTTACGTAAGTGGCGAGTGAAAAAATAGACGGTACTGCAAAAAATAACCACACCGGTGATTCGAATAAGAAGTGCGGGGATGTCCATTATTTTTTCTCCTGAGATAGAGGGGTAAGAGTTAGTCGTCGAGAAGAAATCTCCATGGCGTTCCAGAGCACCGCAACCTCATACGTTCCGGGGCTTTCAAAGGGAATGGCACGAAGGTTTCCACCAATTTCAATGATAGCTTGTCGATCCTGAGGAGCTTGTATATTCCATGGAGGAAGTTCTATTTTTCGAGGGGTTTGTTCATTCCGAATTTCCAAGGTGACAGTGCCGGATGTTGCAACATCAGTAAGGGCAATGAATACAGCGAAATTCAGTCGTGTTGGAAATTTGGACGCACGTATTGAATTGAAGGTGCCCGCAATTACGCCTTTGCCCGAGTGGGTATCCCGATAGTAATTATCCGCAAGTATCATGGAAAGTATCATGGGTTTTATCACGGGGGGGCCTTTCTGCTATTGCTATTTAGGTCTAATATAATAAATAGCTTGACAAAATAATTTTTTTTCACCATTTTTACGGTATTCAACGAGTAATCTCGAACGTACTATATTTAATAATTGTACCAATCGTATTTTTTGAACATCGTGCGTGCATTGGGGAATTTCTGCCCCTTTGTGGTGTAACTGTGACAAAATCAACCTTTATATTTATAATCTGGAAGTTTAATCTATGAGTGGAAAGCCAAATGGAAAGGATACTGCCACGGAGGCAGTGAAAGAGAAGCTTGATACAACTATCAATGTAACCGAATTTAAAAATAAACACATTGACGAAGTAAAAAAAATTGCGGAAAAAACCTATGGAATCAGTCCGCAATACATCGAAAAAAATAAATTAATCTTTATGATTATGACCTCTCACTCAGAGCGTGGGGGACGAATTGAGATGACCGGCGTTATCGAGGTAATGCCGGAAAAATTCGGATTTATTCGTTCACCGGAAAATAGCTATCTTCCCGGTGAAGATGATATCTACGTGGCTCCCTCGCAGATTCGTCGTTATAAATTGAATAGTGGCGATGCAGTGACGGGGTATTTACGGCCGCCACGCAGTAAAGAAAAGTATTTTGCCTTGGATAAGGTTACCAAAATCAATCATGAGGATTTATCGCGTCATCGTCATATTATACGCTTTGAAGATCTTATACCGCGTTTCCCGGAAGAACGCTTTGTGTTAGAGCGAAAATCGAAGGATATTTCTGGGCGGTTAATAGATCTTTTTACCCCGATAGGTAAGGGGCAGCGTGGTCTTATTGTGGCACCGCCGCGTACTGGTAAAACAGTATTGATGAAAGATATCGCGAACTCAATTAAGGCCAACCATCCCGAGGTGCATCTCATTATTCTCTTAATAGATGAGCGCCCTGAAGAAGTGACTGATATGAAGGATAATGTGAACGCGGAAGTGGTTAGTTCAACCTTCGATGAGCCGGCAAAACGCCATGTTGTTGTATCTGAGATGGTTATTGAACGGGCAAAACGTCTTGTTGAGCATGGTCGCGATGTAGTTATTCTTCTTGATAGTATCACCCGTCTTGCCCGGGCCTATAATACGGTGGCACCTCACTCAGGAAGAATTCTTTCTGGCGGGGTTGATTCTCAGGCCCTATATAAACCGAAGCGATTTTTTGGAGCTGCCCGAAATATTGAAGGTGGGGGATCTCTTACCATTTTAGCAACCGCTCTGATTGAGACGGGAAGTAAGATGGATGAGGTTATTTTCGAAGAGTTTAAAGGTACGGGGAATATGGAACTTGTTCTTGATCGATCCTTGGCTGATAAGCGAATCTATCCTGCTGCGGACCTTATGAAATCAGGCACTCGACGGGAAGATCTTCTCCTAAAAGAGGACGAGTTGAACCGTATGTGGCTGTTACGGAAATATCTGTCGAAGCAGACCCGTGATTCCCAAGAGATGATGGAGTTTATTAAAGAAAAAATTAGAAATACGAAGGATAATAAGGAATTTTTCTTTCCATGAGTAAGTAAGGATACATGCACGCAGAAACACCGGGACGCAGAGACGCTGCCCATAGGCTTGAAGGGGTTGTTTCGGCAATCGTCTATGGTAATGAAGAGACCGGCTTCGCGGTGTTGCGTGTTCGAGAAAGTGCTACTCAGACGGTCCACACTCTCGTAGGAAATCTTTCCCTGCTTCGTGTTGGCGAAGCAGCTGTTTTTTACGGATCATATGTAGATGATTCTAAGTGGGGGTTGCAGTTTAAAGCTCGGGCTTTTGAGTATAAAAAGGAGCCCCAGCTCTCTGAAATTAGGTTTATGCTTGGTTCTGGCTTAGTAGAGGGGCTTGGCAAAGCTCGTGCGGCGGCCATTACGGATCATTTCAAGGAAGAAACCCTTCACGTACTTAATACTGCACCGCATCGATTGAGAGAGGTTCCTGGTATTGGCAAAAAACGATCTGCCCGTATTATTGCCTCTTGGGAGCGAAAAAAACAGCTTCGCGACCTCTTCCTTTTTTTGCAGCCCCAGGGTATTTCTCTCTCCATAATACAAAAAATTTTAAAAAAGTATGGGGCAGATGCTAAGGCGCTCATTTCTGAAAATCCCTATCGCCTCATTACGGATATTCCCGGAGTGGGGTTTCGCAGTGCGGACGCCATGGCGCGATCCCTGGGGTATGAGGTCGATTCCTATCGTCGAATCAGCGCTGCCATCCGTTTTGTACTGCAACGAGCATGCCAAGGGGGAGATCTCTTTTTATGCCGTTCTGAGCTTTTACAGGCTGTGCTTCGGGAGCTACGTCAGGAAGTACCGGAAGAAAAAGTTCTGTTTTCCCTTGATACGCTTTTGCAGGAACATGTTCTGAAGGAAGATGCGGAGTGTATTTATCTTCGCTCTGTCTATGACACAGAGCAGGAGCTTGGCCAACTACTTCGCGGGTATATACAAAAAAACGCGGAGGCGCTTCCACAACACCAAGTAAAAGAGCTTCGCACATGGGCACAAGAGAGTTTTGATCATCGAGGTATGGAGTTTGATGCCGTGCAGTTTGATGCGCTGTGTGCATCCCTTTCGCACTCATTTATGGTTCTTACTGGAGGACCGGGGACGGGGAAAACAACGACGGTGCAGATGCTGGTGTCCTATTATCATGGACAGGGAAAAAAAATAGTCTTAACTGCACCTACGGGCAGAGCTGCACAGAAAATGAGTGAAGTGAGCGGTTTTGAGGCAAAAACAATTCATCGGCTCCTCGGATTTTCCTATGATGGTTCGGGAGGGCATTTTTCCTATGATGCATCGCATCAGCTCCGTCTGGATGTACTTGTGGTTGATGAGTTTTCCATGGTTGATATCTTCCTTGCCCATGCGCTTTTTTCAGCAACCCCGATTACGGCACGCATTATTGTTGTGGGTGATTCGAATCAGCTACCTTCAGTAGGGCCGGGGAAGGTTTTATGGGATCTTATTGCGTCTTCTCTTCCCCATGTTTCTCTTCAACGTATTTTCCGTCAAGCTGAAAAGAGCAGAATTGTAACAGCTGCCCATGAGATTGTACGGGGGGTGGTACCTGTTTTCCATAATACCAAAGGGGAAAACTGCTTTTTTATTCCGCGGAATTCACCTGAAGAGATTCATGATACAATTATTGAATTGGTAACACGGCGCCTTCCCGATGCCTATGACCGCACTGCCCTTACGCAGATACAGGTAATTACCCCCATGCACAAGGGAATGTGCGGAACGGAAGCCTTTAATACCACTTTGCAGGAGAAGCTGAATCATCGTATGAATAATGAGGGTATTGATGTCGGTACTCGTCGCTTTTCTCCGGGAGACAAGGTGATGCAGCGAAATAATAATTACGAGAAACAGGTGTTTAATGGTGATATCGGTTATATTCGGAAAATTCGTGATGGGGATGTCTATATCTCCTTCCCCGCCCAGCTTGTAAAGTATGATCGGGAAATGCTACAGGATGTAACCCATGCCTATGCGATTACCATACATAAAAGTCAGGGATCTGAGTTTCCTTTGGTGGTGATTCCCCTTACGTCGCAACATCACATTATGTTACGACGTAACTTAGTCTATACAGCCTTAACACGGGCACGGGAGGTCTGTGTGTTTGTCGGACAGTATGATGCCTTTGCCCGTGCCGTGGCAAACAGCAGTGACATCTCTCGTAATAGCTGCCTTTCCCGGCGTATTGGTATGTCCTCTTAAAAGGGGATAATAAGAGCGATCTCTGGAGAAGAATTCCATGATGGAACCAGGGAGAATGGAGTATTGAAATTGGAAAGATGGGCATCAATATAGGCGTCGAAAACACCATAGAGATAGGCCACAACCCCATACCAGAGAAACATGGTTCGCTCCCGTTGTGCACGGTCATAGCGGTCTTCCCAAAATGACGTAAACTCTTCTTTTTCACGTTCCGTGAGGTTGTCGTATTCCCCATGGGCATGAACCCGTTTCATTGCATCTTCAGCGTCGCGAGATGCGGCGCCAAGCTGTATTGCTGAGAAGGCACAGCCGATCTGGGTTGTCCAGACAAATCCCGCTTTATACGACTCGCCATTATAGAGTTGTCCAAGTCCGAGGAAGGGGATGAGGGAGAGGCGAAGCGCCCTGCGAGGCTCTCTCGGTGTGGACCGATCATCAAAGAGATTCTGTTCTACTGCGATGCCGTCAAAGAGGCTCCATGCGAATACCCCTCCAGCCCACAGGGCATAATTATAGTATCTTCTTCGTTCTCGTTCCAGAGAATACTCTTCTGCAAGAAGATCATTGAAATACGTGATCCTGCGGTACGAAGAGGTCTCATGTATATCCGTAAGCTCGTAATAGGCTTCTTTTCGTAGATCCACACTATCATATTGGGCATGATAGATTTGGCGTCGTGCTATGGTAGCTGTGGAAAATCCGGTAAAAAGACTTGCCTGAAGGGCTCCGCGAAGGGGGTCTTGACGAGAAAATCGTACTGCCCCGGGAATGGCAATACGGAGTGGCGATAGGGATGCTTCTGCAGATAGACACATGGACAGGGTGAGGGTCAGGAGTACTGCTTTTATCATGGGAGTTTCCACTGTATCGGGGAATGGTTATACTGTTGCAGTATACGATTTGTCTGCGAAAAGGGGCGGCTGCCAAAAAAACCACGATAGGCAGAAAGGGGAGACGGGTGTGGTGCCGTAAGCACGGAATGCTTTTGAAGCGGAAGGGAGCGACTAAACCTTTGAGCATGGTTGCCCCAGAGAAGAAATACAAGGTTTTCATGGGCTTCGGCTATGGAATATACTACTTTTTGTAAAAGCTCTTCCCACCCGATACCACGATGGGAATGGGCTTTTTCTGCAGAAACGGTCAAGCATGTATTAAGAAGTAAGACCCCCTCATGGGCCCATGGGGTAAGATCGGTGGATGTGGGCATTGGCAGGGAGAGGTCTGCAGCATACTCCTTGAAGATATTTCGCAGTGAAGGAGGATATTTTTCTCCGAAAGGAACGGAAAAGGCGAGGCCGTGAGCTTGCCCCGGTCCGTGGTATGGGTCTTGCCCGATAAGAATGGCACGAAGAAAGTGAGGTGGTGTTTCTTCAAAGGCTGTAAATATCTTTTCACGCTCTGGAAATATGGTCTCTTCGGAGCGGGATAGAACGGCATCAATATTTTGGAGCTCCTCTTCAAAGGGAGCAAAATAGGAGCTCCATGCAGGTGGAATAAGATCAGTAAGGGGAGTCATTCTGGAGCACCTTCGTAATCGTCTTGAGAACTGCTTCACGCGGTATGGAGGAAATGATTTCAGACGTACCCAGCGTACGGGGAAGAACAAAGCGAATCTCTCCCTTTGAAACCTTTTTATCAGATTTCATTGCTTCATATAAGTCTGTTGCTTTAGGGGTATATGGCAGAGATGGACGTGGTATCTCTGCTGCACATTTTCTCAATCTTTGAGAGTCTTCTTCAGATACCAGCCCTTGTTGTATTGCAAGCTCAATGGCGCAAAGAATTCCCCAGAATACCGCCTCTCCGTGGAGGATATTTCCAAAGCCAAGCTCATGCTCAAAGGCATGACCAAAGGTATGGCCAAGGTTTAAGAGGGCTCGCGTGCCGTGCTCTCGCTCATCTTCGCTTACAATTCGGGCTTTTATTTCCACGGATCGGCGAATCGCTTCCCGAAGAATATGAGGATCTCCCCCAAGAAGTGCTAAAAAAGAGTTCTCCATGAATGCAAAGGAGTCACTTCCACCAATGAACCCATATTTTAGTATTTCACCACACCCTGCTTGGTACTCTTTTGGGGGGAGGGTTTTGAGGTAGGTCGTAGAAATCCAAACAAATTGAGGTTGATAGAAACTCCCAATGAGATTTTTTCCCATGGGATGATTCACTCCTGTTTTTCCGCCTACGCTGGAGTCAACCATGGATAGAAGGGTGGTGGGAAGCTGAACATAGGGAACCCCGCGAAGAAAAATGGATGCTGCAAAACCAGCCATATCACCGACAACCCCACCTCCAAAGGCTACAATAACAGTCTTTCTATCGAGCCGATGTTCTAAAAGGTAGGTGAGAATGTCCTGAATGGCTTCTTGGGTTTTATAGGCTTCGCCGTCTGGTACGGCATAGAGATAAAAGCGTTTTCCAAGCTTTTCTTTCCACTGAGCAATTTTTTTCCGGTAGAGTTGTTCGAGAGTGGTGTTGGTAATAAAAACGGTGTTATTTTCTCCCGTATGCTTGGCTAGAGCCGCAAGAAATTGTTCGTCTTGATCGATATATACGGGATAGCCCTTTTTATGAGGAAGGGGAAGATCAATTTTCATGGTGTTTTCCTTTTGTTTCAGGGGGGGATGGGGGCGTACGTTTCCAGCGATCATGTATCCAAACCCACTGCTCTGGATATTGTTCTATGTAGGAGCTGTAAAACTGATTAAAGTCTTTCGCAATGTTGTAGATATCCTGTACACTATCTCCTGTGGCCGGTATTTCGCAGGGATGACTGACAATGTGGTATTTTCCTGTGGTGTCTCGGTAGGTTGCTACGTAGATAATGGGAATATCATATTTTACGGCGAGTTTGATACTGGTTGTGGGTGTAAAGGCAGGTTGTCCCAGAAATGGAACAAAGACTCCCTCTTTGGTTGTATCTTGATCGATGAGGACCCCGAATACGGCCCCGTTTTTGAGTGCTTTAATGATTTTTCCCAAGGAGTTTTTCCGTGGGATGTAGTGAACCCCCCGTCGACTTCGAATCTCTTGGATAATTGTTTCTACCCGAGGATCAAACAGGGTTGATCCTACGGTAATGTTTTGATAGGAAAAGCTTTGAGCAATTTGCGATTGTAACTCAAAGGCGGAGAGATGACCGGAGAGTACAATAACACCGCGTCCTTTTCTGTAAGCATTTTGTAACACCGTTTCATCAAATTCTATCCATTGGTGAAACTCTCTATCGGTCAATTCCGGCAAACGAACTGCATCAAGAAAAGCGATGAGTAGGTTACGAAATACTCTTCGTGTCATACGACGAATCTGTCGGGGCGTTGCCCTTGGATAGAAGCGGCTTAGGTTGTGAATCGCCCTGTTTCGTTCTTTCGATAAGATCACGTAACCCACGTACCCAAGAGGAATAGCCATGGCGTGGAGTACTCTCACGGGGAGTCGTTTTGCTGCTCCTACAATACAGTGGACAAGGCAAAACCCGATATAATGACGAAGTGGTCGTGTAAATTTTCTCACAAGGGTATCCTTAAAAGCGGTCAATTAAGTCGTCTGAGGAGTCGTTTTCTTCTCCCGTAGATGAGATTCCCCCGACAACACGGAGTTCAAAATCATCTGGATTTGAGGCATACTGTTTTGCTGTCTCAAAGGAGACCATATCGAGTTTGTACAGCTGCTCAAGGGATTGATCAAAGGACTGGCTGCCGTATTGCTGGTTTCCTGATTTAATAATATCGGGAATTAGGTGGGTTTTTTCTGCGTCGCGCAGATACTCCTCTGTGGCAGCATGATTTACCATTATTTCCGTAGCAGGAACCATACCTGCTTTGTCATCACGCGGGAGAAGTCGCATTGAAATCACCGATTGCAGTACACTACTCATAAGAAGTCGGACTTGTTGATGTTGATGTGCGGGAAAAAATGAGACAGCCCGGGAAATTGTTTCTACTGCATTAAGGGTGTGCATAGTACTTAATACTAAATGCCCCGTATCTGCAGCCGTGAGAGCTCCAAGCATGGTTTCTTCATCTCGTATTTCCCCCATAAAAATAACATCGGGATCTTGCCGCATGGCAGCACGTAGAGCCGTGGTGTAGGAAGAGGTATCCTGGCCAATTTCCCGTTGTGCAACGGCTGATTTTTTGTTTCTATGAAGAAACTCAATGGGGTCTTCAATGGTGATTATATTTGATGCACGATGGCTATTGATGTGATCAATCATTGATGCAAGAAGGGTTGATTTTCCCGAGCCGGTGGTTCCTGTCACAAGAATGAGACCGCGCTTCTGCATGGCCAGCTCCAAAACAATATCGGGAACATTGAGTGAGTGGAAGGGAGGGATTTCAGATTTAATATGACGAATGGCAAGAGAGGGGGTTCCCCGCTGATTAAAGGCATTTAATCGGAATCTGCCGAGACCGGGTACCCCAACCCCCGCATCTATTTCCTGCTTCTGTTTCAGTGCCTTTTCCTGCCACTGATTCAGGAGCCCTTGGATTATAATATTCATATCTTCCACGGTGAGAGTCTTGGTTTTTGCACCGACAAGATTGCCGTGAATCCGATAGTACGGTACACATCCAACACGCAGGTGAAGGTCTGAGGCTTTGTTGCGAACCATGGTATGCAAGAGGCTTTTATAGTCCATAGAAATATCCTTTAAATACAGGTGAGACTTCGGCTGCTGTGTGAGAGGAGATCATATCCTTCCTCAGTAACAATAAGAAGATCTTCAATGCGCACTCCTCCCGTATGAGGCAGGTAAATGCCTGGTTCAACCGTAATAACCATGCCTGGTTTCAAGACGGCATCACTTTTTTTGTTCAAGGCCGGATACTCATGTATCCGCAGCCCTACTCCATGGCCCGTTCCGTGTTGAAAATGTGGCCCATATCCTGCATCTTCAATGATGGATCGGCATGTAGCATCAATTGTTGCGGCAGAAACCCCGGCGCGCACCGCCTTTTTCCCCATCTCCTGGGCATGGGATACTGTGCGGTAGATCTCTTCCATGTGTGGACTGATCTTGGTTGAGAAAAAGGTACGGGTCATATCAGAGCAATATCCGTGATATGTACATCCAAAGTCAATCAGTATGGTATCTCCTTCTTGAAGTACTTTTTTGGAAGAGGGGGTGCCGTGTGGAAGAGAACTGTGTTTGCCAAAAAGCATGATTGTGGGAAAGGATGGACCTTCGCTTCCTTCTTCCAGACAGAGTTTTTCCAGAAGACGGGCCGCGCTATATTCATCTATTCCTGGGGTGAGGTGTGGCAGTAGTTTATTGAGGGCTCGATCCGCCATTGCTGCAGCGGTACTGATATAGGTAAGTTCGTCCCTTTGCTTTTGAGCAGAAATAAGGTGAATATCCCTTTTGCAGTGGAAAAACTCAACTCCGGAAAGATGTTTTTGCATCTCTGCAAATGAGTCGAGGGTAAGGGATTCAGATTCTATCCCAATACGCATAGATGGCGATAGTACTTTTGAAAGGGGTGCAAAGAGTGAATTTGTTACGGGGAGAAAGGTCCAGCCGGTATGAGTACAGAGTTCTTGGGCTTTTTCGGCGTAGCGAAAATCCGTAAGAAGGTATACTGTTTCATGAAAAATAAGCAGGGCTGCATTTGACGAGATAAAATCAGCAATATAGCGAATCGATATGGATTCTGTAAGGAGAATGCCCGTCAGATCTTTTTGGTTCAGATATGAGCGTACGTCCCTAATCCTGTTCGTCATTAGTATTTTTTTCCTGGAGAAGATGTTCTATTTCCTGTATTTTTTGTATATACTCTTCATTGTCAGTTTGTCGTTCAGCCAAGCGTTTGTAAATTTCCATGGCCAGATGCGGTTGACCTTGTTGCAGGTAAATATCTGCAAAGGTAGGGGTTAATACATGGTCGGGAATATTTTTGCTTCCCTCATCAGCGGCAAGACGCTGGCTAAAGCTGGAGTCTTGATATGCCGGGGTGTTTTTCCGTTTTCGGTACGCTTGTTTTAATTGTGAAATAATCCCTTCAAGATCTTGAAGCTCTTCATATGAGGCACTGTTTTTCTCTGCGGATGATTTTGGTTTTGCATTACTGAGGATTTCTTCGTTTAAGGCTTGCAGATCAAGCCCCCGTTCAGGCTGCAGGCGAATATCTTCTTCGGTGAGATCGCTGGTTTTCTCATCTTGATTCAAGTGGTCTTGAGTAATCGAAGGGATTTCTCCGGATTCCTCAAGTTCTGCTCCCTCCTCTGACAAGGCAATGACATTTTCTACCAAGGCGTCAATATCTTCTAAGGAATCGATTTCATCCTGTACAGCGTTAGTAGGGGAGTCTTCTTGAGAGATCTCTAGTGTGTTTTTTTCTGTGAAGACACATCTTCTTGCGGTTCATTTCGGGTGAAATCATCACCCTCCTGAATGTCTGTTTCTGCCCTATCTTCTGAGGTGGGTACGGAGGTCGTACTGTGTGAGGTATTATCGACTTCTTCTGTCGCGATATGGGAAGAATGTTCTGGCGTTGTTTCCTCAAGGAAAGTATCTTCCTCAGACGTATTCAAAGCGCCTTCTACTATGGAGTCGATCTCATTTAGCTCAGTTTCTTCCGAAACCTCCGCTTCTTCCGAAACCTCCGCTTCTTCCGAAACCTCCGCTTCTTCCGAATCATCCTGTACAGCGTTAGTCGGGGAGTCTTCTTGGGAGATCTCTGGTGTGTTTTTCTGTGAAGACACATCTTCTTGCGGTTCATTTCGGGTGAACTCATCACCCTCCTGAATGTCCGTTTCTGCCCTATCTTCTGCGGTGGGTACGGAGGTCGTACTGTGTGAGGTGTTATCGACTTCTTCTGTCGCGATATGGGAAGAAGGTTCTGGCGTTGTTTCCTCAAGGAAAGTCTCTTCTTCAGACGTATTCAAAGCGCCTTCAACTATGGAGTTGATCTCATGTAGCTCAGTTTCTTCCGAACTCTCAGCTTCTTCCGAACTCTCAGTTTCTTCCGAACTCTCAGTTTCTTCCGAACTCTCAGCTTCTTCCGAACTCTCAGCTTCTTCCGAACTCTCAGTTTCTTCCGAACTCTCAGCTTCTTCCGAACT